>JBILUB010000028.1:0-14044 GCA_044371245.1 Opitutaceae bacterium | reverse complement strand
CCCCGCCGCGGAGCTCGCCGCTTTCGAGGCGCCGCTGGCGGAGGCGGCGGCCGCCCTGGTCGCCGCGAGGCGCGCCGGCGTAGACCTCCTCGCCCCCCGGGTCGCGGCCGCCTACGCCGCCCTCAGCGCCGACGCCGAGCCGGCGAACATCGTCTACACCGCCGACACCGCCCCGGGCGCGGGCGATCCCGAGGCCTGGCGCGCCCACTTCGAGAAACAGCGCGCCCGCGACCTCCAGTTTCGCGGCACCCTCACCGGCCCCCACCGCGACGATCTCGCGCTCGGGATCGGCGACCGGACCGCGCGGGACTACGGCTCCGAAGGGCAGCAACGCTCCCTCGTCCTCGCTCTGCGTCTGGCCCAGGTCGACCACGTTTGGGCCGCCACCGGCGTGCAGCCGCTGCTTCTCGCCGATGACGTGCTGGGCGAACTCGACCCCGCACGCCGGCGCCGCTTCTGGATCGCGCTCGGCGAACAACGCCAGATTCTGGCCACCGGCACCGAGCTGCCGGCGGCGGAGCTCGGCGCGTGGGAGATTTTCCGCGTCGCGGGAGGCACCTTCACGACGGCGAGCGACCTGGGCCCACCGCCGCCCACTCCATGAACCTCGACCACACCGAATGGCTGCTGGCGCTTTTCGCCGCCGCGATCGTGGGTCTCTCCAAAACCGGTGTGCCCGGCATCGGCATGCTCTTTGTCGCGATCTTCGCGAATCTCATGCCCACCAAACAGGCCAGCGGCGTGGTGCTGCCCCTGCTGATCGTCGGCGACCTCGTGGCTGTTTTTTCCTATCGCAGCCACACAGAATGGATCCACCTGCGCCGCCTGTTTTTGTGGACCGGCGCGGGCGTGCTGCTCGGCGCCCTGGCGATGAACCGGATCGACGACCGCCAGGCCCAGCTACTCGTCGGCGGCATCATCGTATCACTCGTCGCACTACACCTCTGGAGAAAGGCCCGGGCCGCGGCCCCCAACGCCACCACCGCCCGGCCGGAACACGCGCCGCCGATCCACGGCGCCTGGTTCGCGCCCACGATCGGCGTGCTCACCGGCTTTACCACCCTCGTCGCCAACGCCGCCGGCCCCCTCATGGCGATTTACCTGCTGGCTATGCGCCTGCCGAAGATGGCCTTTGTCGGCACCAGCGCGGTTTTTTTCCTCCTGCTCAACCTGTTCAAAGTGCCGTTTATGGTCGGCCTCGACCTCATCGGCTCGGATAGCCTCCGCATGAACTTGGTGCTGGCCCCCGCCGTCCTCGCCGGCGCCCTCGCCGGGCGTTGGCTCCTGCCCCGAGTGCCGCAGGTCTGGTTCGAACGCCTGGCGCTCACCCTCAGTGCGCTCGCGGGCCTTAAGCTCATCCTCGCCTAGACCGTGCTTCTCACCGCTGGGAAACGCCCTCCCTCTAAGCGGAAATGTTAACTCGGCCGAAGTATTTGTAAGTCGCTTATAAATAGGGGATTGGTTTCGTTTTAAACCTCTCTTGGGCAAACGGGTTGCTGTATGTCGGACTTTCTACCGCATTACACATGCAGGATATTCCCGAGGTAAACACACGGTCGATTCGAGGCGCGACAGCCTCGTTTTTCACTCGTGACCGGGCCACCTGGGGGGCGGCGAAGAGCGGCTAGTCGTCCCCGGAGGAAATGCATGAGCACCGGCGACGGGAAGGCACGGTCAGGCGGCGCCCCGCGCTTCACCGATTTCTCGGGCTGCTGGGTCGCGGTTTGCGACGCCGATTCAGCCAGAGCGCAGCGCATCCGGACGATGATCACCTCCCTGGGCGCCCGCTGCCTGTCTGCAGACGCGATCGCCCCGCCGCATGCGGTGCTCATGGCCGTACCGGCCGCAAACGACGACTGCGTGCTGGCCGAGATCCGGCACCGACACGCCGCGGGCCAGATCGTCATCGCCTACGGGGAAGGCGCGGACAACTGGGCCTTGGGCCGCAAATGCCGGCCGCTGATCGCCGGGGCCCGCCGGCTCCTCGACGCCGACGCCCCGGCCTTTGTTCATCTCCTTTCCACCGCACTGCGCGAAACACTCGGGGCCCTGCTCGGGCGGCTCGCCGAAGAACGCACGCTTCGCGAGCGGCTCTCCGCACTCGGGGTCGAAGGCCGCGGGCCGGCGATGCTCGACGTCTTCCGCCAGGTGCTCCGCTTCGCCACGCTGGGCGACTTGCCCGTACTTGTCACCGGGGAGACCGGCACCGGCAAGGAACGCATCGCCCGGGCGCTCCACGCGAGTGATCCGCGTCGCTCCCGCGCGCCCTTTGTCGCGGTAAACTGCGGCGCCCTCGTCTCCACCCTCGCCGAGAGCGAACTCTTCGGGCACCGGCGCGGCGCCTTCACGGGTGCGGAGCGCGCGCGTCCGGGCCTCATCCGGGCCGCCGACGGGGGAGTGCTTTTCCTCGACGAGATCGGAGAACTGGAACCCGCGCTCCAGACCAAACTGCTCCGCGTGGTGCAGGAAGGCCGCGTCCTCGGCGTCGGAGAAGAGGCCGAGGCCCCGGTCGACGTGCGGATCATCGCCGCCACCCACCGGGATCTGCCCGCCTTGGTCGCCGCCGGCCGCTTTAGGGCCGACCTGCTGCACCGCCTGGCCGTCCTCCCGCTCCACCTGCCCCCGCTGCGGGAGCGCCCCGAGGATATCCCGCTTCTGGTCGAGTATCTGCTCGGCCGTTACCGCCGCCTCCACCCCGCCGCGCTCCAATCGACCTCGGGAGAGTTTCTGGCCGCCCTCGCTCGTCTCCGCCTCGAGGGCAACGTGCGCCAACTCGAAAACATCCTCCGTCAGTCCCTGGTCCATAAACGTGGCGAAGGACCACTCGGGCTCGCCGACCTGCCCGCGACCGTCCTCGCCGAGCTCGCGGGCAGCGACCGACCGACGGAACGCGACGCCGACGCACGTATCGCCGAGGAGCTCCCGAACTCACACCATCTCGCCGCCCGCGACCGCACGGCCCCGCCACCCGGCAAACCGGCCCCATCGCTCAACGCCCTGATGATCGACCTGGCCGAGCGCCATTCCTGGAACCTCGCCTCCTGCCTGCGCGCCTGCGAACGCGAAGTCTTCTCCGCGGCCCTCTCCCGCATGGCGGGTAACCAGACACGCGCCGCCCAGCTCCTCGGCTTGTCACCCCGCTGCGTCTACAACAAACTCCGCAAGCTCGGCATTCGGGACGAGTGAACAGGCCGCGGGTTTAGCGCGTGAGCACGCCCGCCGAGGCAAAAGCGCCCGGCCACGCCGTGCCCGGACGAGCCGCGCGTCGCCACCCCGCGGGCAGGTAACCACGCCCCGATCGAGGCCTGGCCCGGCGCCGCCGCTCCTTCCCCGCGCCGTGATCCGTCTCGTGCCGGCACGATCATGCCGACCGCCCGGCACCAAGCTGCCGCACATCGGGAGCACCCTAGGGTGTTTATCCCGGGTTCGGTACCCTTTGCGCGCGGTGGCACAGCCACTGCGAAACACCCTGCGTCGGGCGCTCCTCACGGACGCGCAACCGCCCTAGAAATGTGTCTCCCCCCCTCGTCACTTTTCCCCTTCGCGCCGCTCACGTGCCCACGCCGACTGAGCTGCTCCAGGCCCTGCACGGCGACGAACTGCTACAAGGCCGGGTCGTCGACTACGTGGAAGGGGGCGATGGAGGCACCTACGCCGTCATCCTCGTCGAGAGTCTCGAACGCCCGGTGATCGTACCCGTGGAGCAACTACACCCCGACCGTGAATGATCCGCTTCCTTCCACGCCCCATCCGGCCGCGAATCTTTTCGTGCCGCATCCCCCGCGGACGTCCGGGCACGCTCGCCACGGCCTCGATCATCGCCGGGCTCGTGCGCTCCGGCGCCAAGGATTTCGCCGTGCGCCAGCGGGCCATCGCGATCTTTCGCGAAGCCGGAGTGCCGGCCAAGGACCGACGCGCCGAGGTGGAGGCGCTCTTCCGCTGGGTGCGGAAAAACGTGCGCTACACCCGGGATATCTTTCGGGTCGAGCTACTGCACACCGCGCGGCGCATGCTCGAGCTGCGGGCCGGGGACTGCGACGACATGACCATTCTCCTCGGCTCGATGCTGCTCGCGACCGGGCACCCCGTGCGCCTGGCGCTCACCGGCTTTCGACCCGAGCGACCGCACCACTACTCCCACATCTATCCGGAAGCCCGCGTGGGCACGCGCTGGATAGCGCTCGACGCCACCATGCCGCACCCCAGCGGCTGGGAGCCCCCGTATCGCTGGAAAAAGTCGGTCGAGGTCTGATCTCGCCGCGCCCCCCCCGCCCCCTCGGCTGAAACCTTGGTCCAATCATGTATCCACCCAATCCCTACGCCGCGCCCGGCTACCCTCCTCCTCCGCCGATGATGCCGCCGCCCCCGGGCCCCGGCGCTTACGGACCGCCTCCCGGCTACCCGCCCCCGCCGGGTCCCTACGGTCCACCGCCCGGCTATGGACCCCCTCCGGGCTTCGGTGAGCCGATGGGCTTCCTCCCCCTCTCCCCGATCGCCAAGGCGATCAGCGGCCTCTTCCGCCGCCCTCGGCCGACGCCACCGCCGCCCGCCGCCCTGCCCGTGATGCCGCCCCTGCCGGAGCTCTTTTACCGCAACCGGCCCCAGTTTTGTCAGACTTTCTGCCCCGGCCCCCAAGGTGCCGCGATGCCTTCCGGATCGCGGGGACGGCGCCGCCGCAGGCGCCGTTCGGGCCTCGGCGGCTGGGGCTGGTGAACAACCCGCCCGTTCCCCTTTCCCGCCACTTCACCGCCTGAGCACCGATCGAATCATGCATCCCTACTCCCCCCCTCCGTATCCCCGACCAAACGGGTCTTCCTACGGGTATGCACCAGGCCTGGGAAACTACGGCTTCCCCCCGCTGGCCGCGCTCCTCCCGATCGCCGCCAAAGCGGTCGGTGCCATCGCACCCGTCGCGGCCAAGGCCGCGGGAGCCCTGGCTCCGATCGCCGGCAAAGCCTTCAGCGCCCTCGCTCCCATGGCCGGCAAGGCCGCCGGGGCTCTCCTGCCCATGGCCAAGACCGCCCTGCCCTCCTTGCTGACCTCACTTCCGGGAATGCTGCCACCGCCGGGCGGACTGCCCGGCCTTCCAGGCTTTCCCGGTGCCGCGTTCGCTCCGGCCCCGCCGCCGAGCGCCGGCGTCCCGCCCGGTTACCTCCCCATGACGATGCCGGCAGCTCCGATGGCGCCTGCGGCCTACGCTCCCCGGCGGCGACGCCGGCGACGCCGCTCCTACGTGCGGGTGCTGCGGGACCGATCCACCGGCGAGGTCAAAGCGGTTCGTCCCATCGTCGCGCTGCCGGCACCGGCCCCGCTCGCGCCCGCCCCCGTGACCCCGGCCGCGGCTCCCACCGCCACCGAGACCAGTGGAGGCATGGCCGGTTGGTACGGACACGCGCCCCTCGGCTATGCGGGAGCCCGCGGCTGCGGCCGATGCGGCGGCCTGCACGGGCCGGGCCTCTGCGGCTACTAAACCACTCTCTCCGCTCACCCACCATCCCAACCATCCCACCACGCCATGTTCGCCCACGCTCCCAGTTCGCTCCAGGAAGCCGAGATCGCCGAGGTCGAGCCCTTTGCCGAAGCCGTCTACGACGGCTACGGGGAGGCCGAGCCCTTCGCCGGTTACGGTGAATATTATCCGACGCCCTATGCGCCGCCGCCTCCTCCGGGCTTGTTTCAGTCCTTCGCTCCCCAATTCCGCACTGTCTGGTCCCCGCAGGAAGGTCGCAATGTCAACTACCGCTGGGATCCGATGCAGCGCCGCTGGCTCCGCACTTCGCCCGCAGGCTACGGCGGCGGCATGCCGCCAGGCTGGGGCCCCGGAGCCACGCCGCCCAGTCGCCGCGTCTACATGCGCTGCAGCGTGTGGCCCGGTCCCCCGGGTCTGGTGCCCGCCGGCGCCGCCCCGGGCTATCCCGGCATGCCCGGAGCCCAGCCCGGCATGCCCGGTTATCCCGGCATGCCAGGGATGCCCGGAGTGCCCGGGATGCCCGGCATGGGTGGAGGCCGTCGCCGCCGTCGCCGCCGCCGCTGAGCACACCATGAAGGTCGCGTCCAAAAGTGAGCTACCTCTCGGTCCCGGAGAACTCCGCTCCGCTCGCCGCCGCTCGGGAGCGCTTCCACCGCTTCCACGGATTTCAAGCCTCGCGCGTCGAGCGGGCGGCCATGGCCCGGACACCCGGCGTACTGGTCGCCTTGGGCGATCTGCGCGGCGTGATCTACCGCTCGGACCGCGGGCAAGCCGGCCGCCCCAGGACCTTCGTTCACTTCTTCCGAAACCCGCCCCGTCTCCTCTGCGATCCCGACGGCCGTCAACTTCACATCCACGGGGGCGAGTACCGCATCACGCGACTCGGTCTCGAGGACTGACCCCACCCCGCCAAACCCGCTCATGAAACCAAACGCCTCCGGTTTCGACGAGGTGCTCATCGTAAACCCATACGACCCCGCTTCACCCAACCCACCCAGGAGAATACGACTTATGCAACATCCACACTCAGGTTACGGCTACTACGGATCGCCGCCGCCCTACGGCGCTTATCCGGCCCCCCAGTTCGCCGGCTACGGCTGGCCCGGCTACGGCGAGGCACCCGGCTATGACGGGTACGCCGGCTACGGCGAGGCCGACCCCTTCGGTTACTACGGCGATTATGCCGAGGGTCCGGACTTCGCGGAGGCTCCCGAACAAGCCGCCTACGGCTGGTACGGCGAGCCTCCGTATCCACTAAACGGTTACGGTTACGCCGAGGCCCCCGGCTACGAGGGCTACGGCGAGTGGGGCGACTACGCCGAGGCCGCCGACCAGGCCTACGGCTGGTATGGCGAGACCGATCCGGCCTACGGCTACGCCGCCGGCCCCGAGATGGTCGGTTACGGCGAGTACGAACCGCTCGCCGGCTACGCCGAGGCTCCGGGCTACGAAGGTTACGGCGCGTGGGGCGAAGTCCCGCCCGAGGCCTACGGCGAAGCCCCCGGCTACGAAGGCTACGTCGCCGCCGGCCCCCGCACCTTCAATCCCGGCTGCCCCCTGCCCACCAACGTGGCCGGCTTCGCGGAAGCGCCTGAGTTTGGCGAGGCCCCGGGCTACGAGGGCTACGCCGAGGCGCCCCTCGAGGGCTACACCCGACCCCGCCCGGTCAGTCCACGGGTGACCGCCTTCAACCCTCCCCCGGCCGCCGGCGCCCCCGGCTTTACCCCCGACACCTTCCGGCCGCTCTGGTGAGCGGCCACGTCTCCCCCACTTCCACCCAAAACCACCCAGTCCATCGAGGATACCCACCATGGCCATCGTCCAAGGCATACGCGAAAAAGTTCACCTCCCGCTCTACGACTCGCTCTTTGTCGAGCCCGAGAAACAGCTCCGTGACGTCGAGCGCTCCAGCACCCTGAAGTTCTTCGTCAACGTCCAAAACAAGACCCGGCTCGAGACCAATCTCCAGTCCGCGTCCTTGCTCCCCCACTACAACACCTTCGAAGCCCGCGCCATGCGCGTGGTCATCAGCGATCTCGCGCCCGTCTTCCCCGACGACGTGGTCGAGAGCGACGACGAAGCCTTCGAGGAGTACGACGTCGTCAACGAAGACGGCGAGAGCATCGGCGTCGCCGGCACCGTGGTGAACACCGATCCCGAATACCTCACCGCCAATCTCGAAATCGATCTCGCCACGCTCATGGGCCTCCTGAAAGAGGCGCGAGAAAGCGAAGACGGGGACGTCTTCCTCTCGGTCGACGACGAGGAGGTGCTCGAGGTGCTCAACGCCTCCGAGTCGGAAATCACCGACCCCGAGTACGGGGTGCTCTCCAACGCCGGCGCCGGGGTCTACGTCACCGTCGCCGACCTCGAGGCCATGATCACCTCGCTCAAGGAAAAATCTCCGCCCGAGGAGCAGATCCGCACCAGCGACGGCGCCGCCGGCCTCATCAGCAAACTCATCTACAACACCGTCACCACCTTCTACGTCGGCGAAAAGGTCATGATCGAGATGCCCACCTTCTTCTTCCCCGGCGGCTGCGGGGCCAGCACCCAGGGCGGCAAGACCGTCAGCCACGGCGAACCAAACCCGCTCGCGACTTTCCGCTTCGCCGAGCCCATCTTCATCGACCGCCAGCAAAACTTCCGCGTCGAGATCGAGGTGCCCGACGCCGACACGCTCAAGGACATCCAGAAGATCTACGGTCCGTTCAACATCTGGGTCGTCCTCGACGGCTACATGACCCGCGGCGTGCAGTAGCCCACGGCCCCCGGCTCGCCGGCCCATCCTGTCCCGCTCCCCTCCCGCCACCCGCTCCGCGCCACGCCCTCCTCGGGCGTGGGCGGTTCCGGGTTGGAGTCCTCGCGCCCCGCCTCGCCGACCACCACGCGTCCACCGCTCACCGATGCTCCCCGCCCCGTCCCGCTCCCGTCCGCAGGGCCGCTCCGCGCCCGCCCCCGGCGCCACCGCGCTCCCGCCCGGAGCCACCGTGCTGCCCTTCGACTACGGCGCGAGCTTCGCCCTCGGAGGTCGCCCGGGGAACGTCCTCCAGGATGTGGTCAACATCAGCCCCGACGGGATCTTCGTCGCCACCGCCATCGGGTACGGCTTTGCCGAGGAGCGGGCCCGCCCCCTCCGCGTCCGCCCGGCCTCTCCCGAAGCCTTCATCCAGCCCGGCGACGTGCGCCTCGGAGATTTGCCCATCGACGCCCTCCTCTCCGGCCTTCGACTCAACCCCGCCCTCCACGCCCTCGCGTTTCGCGGGGAGGGCTCGCCCGGCGCCCCCTTCGTGCCCGGCCGCGCCGGCGCCTTTGCCGACCAGCCCGTCGCCCGCGCCCTGCTCGAGGAAGCCGACGAGCGCCGCGGCCTCCTCCAACGTCTCAAATCCACCGAAGAGATCTCCTTTCTCTTCAGCATCGTGGACACCGCCACCGGACGCGAGCTGCAGGACGAGCCCACCCACAACCTCGCGTCCCTCGGCGCCTCCGACGGATCACGCCCCTTCCGCCAACTCGCCACTCCGCTCCTCTTCCAGCCCCGCTCCTCGGTGCGCCTCCAGGTCATCGAACGTTCCGACGGCATCCGCGGCACCCTGCACCTCGTCCTCTTCGGCTACAAACTCGTCGGCGTCGGAGCCTGCCCCGAGCCCATCCTCCGCCGCCTCGTCGGGCCCCCCGCGACCCCGCTGGAGACCATCGGCCTCCCCGACGAACGCGTCGTGCCCTTCGATCACGTCGCGACGCTTCCCCTGCTCGGCTCACCGGGCCTCACGCACGAACGGGAACTCGCCTTGTCCACCGAAGGCGGCTTCGTCGTCACCTCCCTCGGCTACGGGCTTCAAGTCGACACTCCCCGCGTCCGTCTCGACCTCGAAGCCCGCCCCCTGGCGGGCGCCCTCGCCGAGACCCAGCCGACCGACGCGGTGACCGACGCCGAGTGGATCGATCTCGGCTCGCTGCCCCTGCGCGCCATCCCGCCCGACGCGTGGATCGAGGGCCTGCGCCTCCGTCCCGAGTACCTGCGCTTCGCCACCGGGCCGGACGGACGGCTCAACCGCTTCCTGCCCCGCGCCCTCGCCGACGAAATCTTTGAACGGCTGAATCGCCCGGCCGACGTCTCCTTCCGCTACGAACTTTTCGACGGGGGCCGCGGCCGCGAGCTCCAGAACGAGCCCCTCCACAACATCGCCGGCCTCGGACGAGCCGACGGCCAGCGTCCCTTCAAACGCCTTTCCCGCGCGCTCGTGCTGCCTCCCCGCTCCACCCTGCGGCTTGTGGTCCGCGAACACTTCGGGCGCGGCACCCTCTACTTCGTGCTCCAAGGCTACAAACTACTCGGCCCCGCACCCGCCGGCCGGCGCACCCGCGGAGGTGCCCGATGATCGGCGCACCCGACCATCGCCGCCGTCGTCGCGGCCCCGGCGAGGGCTCCGCCCGCTCCGGCGCCCCCGAGCGCCGCGTAGTGCCTTTCGACTACGCCTTTCGTTTCCCTCTCTCCGGTAGTCCCGGCGCCGCGGCCCAACAATCGGTCGAGGTCAGCGTCGAGGGCGAGTTCACCGCCGTATCGATCGGCTACGGCGTGGTACCCGAGGTGCATCCCGTGACCTTCGGCATCGCCCCGTCCGCCCTGCTGCGGCAGCTCGATCGCCTCGACCGCGCGGGCGATCGCGGCACCTCGCTCGCGTTCGACACCGTGCCCCTTCGTTTCCTGATCGCGGCCCTTGCCGAACAGCTCGACGAAACACCCCCGAGCAAAGTCGGCGCCGCCAAAATCCGCGAGACAGGGACGGATGATTTCGAGTTTGGCGGCAGCGAGTTCGCCTCCACCTCCCCGGTCGCCTCGCCCGAGACCGCTCTTGCCCGCGCCTTTGCCGATAACGTTTCTCAAAACTCCGCCCGCCCCGCCGGCCCGCGCACCGCGGCCGCGCTGCGCAACGGCTTCCGCCTCAACCCCGAGTTCGCCGAACTCCTGCTCCAGGCCGAGCGGCGCTCGCTCCCGCTCGCGGCCCTTGCCCGCTGTTTCCAAGCCGTCACGCCCCCGCCCGCCGACGTCCAGTTCAAGTACGCCCTCTTCGACGACGGCTCCGGCCGCGAGTTCCAGAGCGAGCCCATCCTCAACACCGCCGGCCTCGGCGCGGCCGACGGCGCCCGCCCCTTCCGCTACTTTGCCCGCCCCATCGTCTTCAGCCCCCGCGCCCGAATCCGCATGCAGATCATCGAGGTCGGGGACTTTCGCGGCGAGCTCCACGTCTCGCTCCAGGGCTACAAACGCCTCGGCGAGGCCGGCACCCCGACCGGGAGAACCTCGCGATGAAATTCTCCCCGCCGCCCGCCTTCGCGCCCCTGCCCACCCAGGGCTCCGAGCCCGCCTGCGGCCAGCCGCTCGACTGCCAGCACTTTGACGTCTCCGGCGTCGTCGCGCTCCCCCCGCGCGGCCGTGAGGTCATTCTCGCCCGCTTCGCGCTGCCCGCCCAGCACTGCGGCCGACTCGAGAGCTTTTCCCAATACACCGATCTCCAGGGCCGCGAGCCCTCGGAGATCGAGACGCCCGGCCTCCGCTGGCTCATCCTCCTCAACAACCGACCGCTCCACCCCTACACCGACGTCGAGCGCATCCTCAACCCCTGGGGCTGGGGCGGCTACCCCCTCTCGCTCCGGCTCGACGAGGGCGCCGTGCTCGAATTCGCCGTGCGCAACGTCGGCTACGCCCCCGCCGGCACTCCCCTCACCCGCGTCGGCGCCCGCCTCGCCGGTCGACACTGGTTCAACGCCGCCTACGCGGGGCAGCATCGCCATGCATGAGGCTCTGCTCGCCACCCTGCCCCGCCCCAGCACCCCGGGTCGGGTCGCCATCGGCGAAGGTCCGCTCTACCGCGTGACCATGATCGACCCCGCCCGCAGCGCGGTTGTCCCCACTCTCGCCCGCGAGCTCGAGCGCGTCTTCGACCTCTTCGCCCGCGAGGCCGGCGCCGCGCCTTCCGCGCCCATCCCCATCCGCATCGAACCCGGCATCTTCGGCCACCATCAGATCGGTCGTGCGGCCGACATCTACGCCGTGGGCGGCCTCGGCCTCGGACAGTGGTGGCGGCGCTGGCGCGAGCGACTCGCCCTCGCCGCCGCCCTCGCCACCCCCCTCGCCCGTCGCCTCGCCCGCGAAACCGAGGAAAAGGAAAACCTCGGCTGGCGACTCTACCAAGCCATGCGCCTCCACGGCCGCTGGGCCCAACCCTACGGCCACCCCGTTCAACTTTTTGGCCCCTGGACCCGCGAGAGCGGCCCCTGGCGCCACATCAGCGACTTCCTCCTCCGCGCCCACCGCGACCACATCCACTGCTCGAAATGAGGACCGACCACCCACGCCCGCACCCACGCCCACGATGACACCCTACCTCGCCGCCACCCGCCCCGCCTTCGCCGCCGCCACCCCGCCGCCGCATGGCTTCGGCGCACCCACCGCGCTCGCCCAGCTCCTGCTCGGCCTGCAACGCGACCCCGCCGCCCGCGGCGTGCAGGTCGGCCCCCACCTGCTCCAGCGCGTGCACATCGTCATCATCGAACGGGATCCCTCCGCCGCCGACGACGCGGACGACGAGACCGACGACGCCCTCGCCCCCGAGCCGATCCCCCCGCTCGCGCGCACCCGCCTGCTCGCGCCCCCTCGCCTCGTCCAGGGCGAGCTGCTCCGCGCGGACGACGGCCGCCTTTTCGAGCGCATCGGCACCCGCCTGCGCCCACTCCAGAGCCTCGCCTCCGGACCCCGCGGCGAGGTCCTCGAGATCGCGCCCGCCCCCGATCGTGAGGCAACCCGCGCCGCCCCCCCACCCACACACGCCTCCCCCCCCCCCCCCCCCCCCCCCCCCCGCCGCGACGCCACCCGCCGCCCGCGCCCTCTTCCCCTCCCCCGGTCAGTGGCGCCTGCTCACCCTCGGCGAGGCCCGACCACTGCTCGCCCCCCAACTCCGCGAGCCCGGCCGACTGCGGGACAACCACCGCCTGCCCTGCCACGTCGAAATTTTCGAAAGCGGCCGCGACCAACCCGTGTCCGATTTCGCCGCCGCGGTCGACGCCCTGGCACCCACTCACACCGCGGCCCGCTGCGTCGCGCTCACCCCGCCACTCGCCGCCCTCCTCAAACTCGAGCTGCCCGAGACCGCAAACAACGCCCTCGCTCCCGCCGCCCCCGGTCGCGTGCGCGCGGGCGACCGGGTCGCACGCGTCACCCTCGCCTTCGACCCCACGGCCCAACCGCTCCCCAGCCCGACGCCGCCCCCGGCCCCGCACCCGGTCCCCGCGGCCGCGCCCACCCGCGAGCCTGCGCCCGTCGCGCCCCCCGCCGCCCGCGACGCCGTGCCCGCCGCCTTCGCCCAGACCGGCGCCCTCCGCTCACGCGAAGAAGCCCTGCTCCAGTTTGCCCGCCCCGACTCCGGCTGGTCGCGCCTGCGCCGCCGCTTCACCTCCGGCGTCAACACCGAGGACTTGCGCGCCTGGCAAGTGCGTCTCAGCGGACGCACCGCCGATGAGCAACTCTGGGCCGTCGCCCCGCCCACCGGCTGGCGGCACGACCCCGCCATCCGCGCCTGGGCCGAGCAGAGCCTGGCCCTCGCCGGCTACGCCCTCCCCGCCATGTCCCGCGAATGGGAGCTGCACTGGCTGCGCCGCGAACCCTGACCCACCTCGCCACCCGTGAAAACCAAACGTCCCTCCAACCGACGCAAAGCGTCCCGCCGACCCGTGAAAGCCCAATCCAAGACCGCCGCCGCCCCCGCCGAAAAAACACCCGCCGCCGCAGCGGCGGCAGCCGCGGCTCCCGCGCCCGACGCCGCCGCTCCGGCCGCTCCGGCCGCTCCCGTCGCCGCACCCGTCCCCGACGAGCTCATCGCACGCATCGGCTGCTACGAACGCCTGAAACTCGAAACCGAAAAACAGTCCCTCGCGCTCCGCGAAAAGATCAGCGCCCTCGAGGAGGACCTCTTCAAACAGATCTGCCCGCAGACCGACCTCGCGGCCAACGGCCGACTCGCCCCGCGCCTCCGCGCCCACGAGACGAGCGCCTCGCCCCTCACCACCGAGCTCGCCCTGCTCGAGCGCTTCTCCGCCCTCCTCACCCGCCGCATCGACGAATTCGTCAACGGCCGCTGCGACCTCATGCTGCTCGCCTACGGCCGGCGCCTCGAGGAATTGAACGCTCGCCACGTCAAGGAACAGGCCGAGGCCGACGCCGTGAAAGTCGAGATGCGCCGCCTCGAGGAACGCATCGCCGAGTGTGAGAAACGCCAGCGCGCCCGCAAACAAGCCCCCGCCAAGGCCTGAACTGGCGACCGCCGCGGCGCCCGAATCCCATGCCCTACTTTGACAATCCCGTTTTCGGCGAGGATCCCGCCTCCCTCGGCGGCCTCGGCTGCGGCTCCGACTGCGGTTGCCGCGGCTGCCGCGAGCGCACCGCGCAACTTTCCGAAACCTACGTGCCCGACGACGAGGAAGAGGAGCCTTCTTCTCCCTCCTCCGTCCCACCCAGCCCCGGTTCCCGTCCCCCGCCCACCCCTCGCCGCGCCGCCCCGCTGGCCGGCGCCTTCG
>JBILUB010000278.1:0-3921 GCA_044371245.1 Opitutaceae bacterium | reverse complement strand
GGCGGGTTGCTCGATGTGCCTCGCGATGAATCCCGACAAACTCATCGGCGACGAGCTCTGCGCCTCGTCCTCGAACCGCAACTTCAAGGGCCGCCAGGGCTCCATCACCGGCCGCACCGTGCTGATGAGCCCGGTCATGGTCGCGGCCGCCGCCGTCACCGGCCAGGTCAGCGACGCGCGCGAAGTGTTCGCCGTTAACTAACTCCCAGTCGTCACTAAACCTCACTCATTCAGAAAGGATCTCATGGGTGTCCCGTGGTGGACATCCGTGGTTTCAAAAAAATGGCTCTTGAAAAAATCACCCAGGTCTCCGGCCGCGCCGTTTACGTCCCCGGCAACGACATCGACACCGATCGCATCATCCCGGCTCGCTTCATGAAGTGCGTCACCTTTGACGGACTGGGCGAGTTCCTCTTTTTCGACGTCCGGCACGATCCCCAAGGGCGCAAGCTCGACCATCCGATCGATCGCCCCGCGCATCGCGGCGCGAAAGTCCTGCTCTCCGGCGCCAATTTTGGCTGCGGCTCCTCGCGCGAGCATGCCCCCCAGGCGATCCACAAGGCCGGGTTTCGCGCGATCATCGCGGAGAATTTTGCCGAGATCTTCTTTGGCAACTCCACGACCCTTGGCATCCCCTGCGTGAACGCGACCCGGGAGGACATCGCCAAGGTCGCCGCCGCGATCGAGAAGGACCCCGCGCTCGAGGTCGTCGTGGACGTCGAGAAGCTCGAGGTCCGCTTCGGTGCCGAGTCCATCCCCGTCACCCAGCGCGCCAGCGCGCGCGATGCGTTGATCAACGGGCGCTGGGACGCCATCGGCGAACTGATCGATGGCATCGCCACGGTGCAGACCACGGCGTCGAAGCTGCCCTACCTCGCGCCCGCCGCGTGATCGCCCACCAAGCCCCGCCCCTTGCCGGCGGGGCTTTTCCTTTTCCGCCGCGGGCGCCTGCCCGTTCGCGGCCCGACACCTCGCGCCCAACATGCCCGCCGCCACCGATCAGAATTTTCAGGACTACAAACGCGCCGAGGCCAAGGCGCTCGAGATCATGCGCGCGATGCGGGCGAGCACGCCCCGCACGGTCGACATCGAGCTCGCGTTGCTCGTCGCCCTTTTCGAGCTGCACAAAGCCACCTTGCCCGGCCCCTCGATCGCGAAGATCGTGCAGGGGCATCTCACCGTTCTCGCCGAACACTACGCCCAACCTCCCGCGCAGGGTTCCCCGGCGGGTTGATCCGTCGGACCGTTTCGCCTCGAGTCGGCTCGGGAGCCTGCCAGAGCCGCCGTTGTCCCGGCTGCGGGCATGATTCCGGCTCCTGTTGACGCGGCCGCCCTTCACGGCCCTCGTCCCTCCTCACGGTACCCGCACTCGCGCCCGTCTCGCCTCCTCTCTCCATGCCACTCGCCGTCATCGATCTCCTCCGGGGGGCCGACATCTTGGTCTACCCGCTCGCGCTTTGCTCGCTCGTGCTGGTCTTTATTCTTTGCGAACGCGCCTGGGCGTTGCGGCGCTCGGCCGTCCTGCCCGACGGCTTGGCGGAGGATCTGGTGGCCGGCCGCCGGCCGGCCGGGGATGACGCTTCGGTGCTCGGGCGCATCGTGCGTTTCTCGCGTGAGCATCCGGGTGATCCGGAGGGAGTCCGCGCTTTTGCCCGACTCGAAGTGTCGCGCATGGAGCGCGGCTTGCCCTACCTCGAGGTGATTTATGCCGGCGCCCCGCTGATCGGCCTCACCGGCACCGTCTGGGCGTTGATTCGCGTGTTTTCCAGCATCAGTGGAGAGACCGGTCTGCCCGATCCGGTGAAGTTTACCAGCGGAGTGTCCCTCGCGCTTTCCGCCACCGTCATCGGTCTCGCCATCGCCATCCCCGCGCTGATCGGCGGCGGCGTGCTGCAGCGGCGAGTGGATAAGTTTGCCGCCCAGCTCGATGTCTTGCTGGCGCGCCTGCTGGCGAATCCGGGGGCCACCCTCCCCGGCGCGACTCCGGAAACGGGGCGAGGCTGAGGCCTGGCAGTCATGAATGGTCTCCAAGTCCGCCGCCGCCGCCGGCCCGAGCTCAACCTCGTGCCCTTGATCGACGTCCTGGTCATGCTGGTGTTTTTCGCCTTCGTCACGATGCAGTTTCGTGCGCCCGGCACCCTCAACATCACCCTGCCGCAGATCAAGACGGCGGGGACGAACGCCTTCGAGGGCACGGTCATCCTCGGCATCGATGCCCAGGGCGGACTGAGCTTCGCCACCGACCAAGCGTCTCCCCGACCCATCTCGCGCGATGAGTTGCCGGCCCTTCTCGCACGAGTGCGTGAGCTCGGACGCGAGGTGCCGGTGCTGATCCGGGCCGACGAAACGACGGAGCTCAAGACCCTCGCGTTCGTGATGGATGCGTGCCGGTCCGCCGGCCTGAATCGATTTAGTCTGCAGAGTCGTTGATCCCCGCCTCTGCGCGAGCGTAGGCCACGCGAGCGGAGGAGTTTACCCCATCCGCGGGTGATGGGGAATATTGCAAAAAACGCTAAAGTGCGCCCACCTGGTACCGATTAGTGGTACTTGATGAGTCTCGTTACCTCCCTCGACCGAGCCGCGATCCTCTCCGCCTCGACCGCGCTTCCCACCGCGCCGCAAATCATGGCGCGTTTGTACCGCTTGCTCCTGGATTTTAACTCCGGGCTACGCGCCATCACGGACCTTCTGAAGCGCGACCCCGCGCTCACCGCGCGCGTCATCCGCATCGCGAATAGCCCGGCTTTCGGCGGGGGCGGCATCGCCTCGATCGAAGACGCGCTTTCCCGGGTCGGCTTTGGCGAGGTCTACCGCCTCGTCGGGTCGGCCTCGAATGACAGCCTGGGAGCCAAAGGTCTCCGTTGCTACGGCTTTGCCGCCGAGGCCTATCAGCGGCACAATCTTTACGGTGCGCTCGTCGCCGAGCGGCTCGCGCAGCTCGTGGGCGAGGACGCGCGGGCGGCCTACACCGCCGGTCTTTTGCGTCGCATCGGTCAGCTGCTGCTCGACCAAGTCGGCGCCAGCCAACTCCCCGCCTCCGAGACCTTCCGCGAATGCGGGGCCGGTCGTGCGGTCGAGTGGGAGCGACGGACTTTTGGCATCACGCACCACGAAGTGGCCGGCATACTCATGACCGAATGGGGTTTCCCCGCGGAAGTGGTCGACGCCGTTCGCCACGGCCACGGTGAAGCGGGGGAGATGTCGCGGCTCGCGCGGGTGATCGATCTCACGGACAATATCGTGCGCTTGGCCGGGCTCGGTCTGGCCGATGACCAGTCCGAGTGGGGCCTGCCGACAGAGAAACTCGCCGCGCTCGGTCTTGATCACGACGCCGCGCAGCGAGTGAAGGATGACGCGCTGGCGGTCTTGCGAGTGCTCGAGCAGTCCCAGCAGGCTGCGTAGAGTCTTTTCTCTTTCCGTCCGGGTTGGCCCCCAAAGTCAATCCGGGGCGACCCGGGGTCAGTATCGCGAACGCCCTCGCCCGCGGGCCGGGGTTGCACGTCTCCACGGTGGGGTTTTGTTTGGCCGCATGAAAGTTGTTCTCACCGGTTGCACGAAGGGTCTTGGCCGGGCCCTGGTCGACGAATTGGTCGCGCAAGGTCACACGGTTATCGGTTGCGGGCGTAATCCGGAGGCTGTGCTCGATCTGCGCTTTTCCGTGCCTGCTCCGAGCTCGTTCGATGTGCTCGATGTCGCGGAGGCGAAGAAAGTCGAACTGTGGGCCGAGCGTATGCTCACTCAACATGGGGCGCCGGATCTGGTGATAAACAATGCCGGGCTGCTCACCGACCCCGCACCGCTGTGGAAACAAAACACCGCCGAGGTCGCGCGGCTCTTCCAAGTCAACCTCACGGGCATCGTGCACGTCGTGCAGGGCTTCGTGCCGGCGATGATCGAGGCGAAACGCGGGGTAATCGTGAA
>JBILUB010000277.1:0-3934 GCA_044371245.1 Opitutaceae bacterium | reverse complement strand
AGACCCCCGATGGCAAGGTCATCGGCAACCGCACCAAGATCAAGGTGGTCAAAAACAAGATCGCCCCGCCCTTCACCGAGTGCGAATTCGACATCATGTACGACGAGGGCATCAGCCGCACCGGCTCGCTGCTCGACCTCGGGCTCGAGCACAAGATCCTCGACAAAAAGGGCGCGTGGATCGCCTACCAGGGTGAATTGATCGGCCAGGGCCGCGACGCGGCCAAGCAGACGCTGCGCGAAAAACCCGAGATCGCCGCCAAGATCCAGGCCGCGATCCAGGAAAAGGTCACCGTGGCCGGTGGCACGGTGGTGACCGGCGACGCCGAGCCCGCCGAGTAGGCTCCGAGATGCTCCCGCCCGCCGCCGCTTCCGAGCACGGCGGGCTCTTTTTTCCCCGCCCCCGGTCCCCCGCCCCTCCTTCCCTCCCTAAAAATCACACCCCATGAAACGCTCCGCCTTCCTCTCCCGCATCCTTACCCTCGTCGCCCTCGTCGGGCTTGGCGCCTTCGCCGGTCTGCGCGCCGAGGATCCCGCCGCCCCGGCGCCCGCCGCCGCTCCGGCCGTCGAGACGCCCGCCGCCGTCTCCGATATCCGCGTGATCCTCAAGACCACCAAGGGCGATATCCATGGCACGCTTTTCGCCACCAAGGTGCCCGTGACCACGGCCAACTTTCTCAACCTGGCGAGCCGCGGTTTCTACGACGGGCTCACCTTCCACCGTGTCATTCCCGGCTTCATGATCCAGGGCGGCGACCCGCTGGGCAATGGCACCGGCGGCCCCGGCTACACGTTTGCCGACGAGTTTGTCCCGGGTCTGCGCCACTCCCGCGCGGGGATTTTTTCCATGGCCAACGCGGGCCCCGGCACCAACGGCAGCCAGTTCTTCATCACCCACGTGCCCACGCCGCATCTCGATGGCCGTCACAGCGTGTTCGGCCAGGTCACCGAGGGCCAGTCGGTCGTGGATCGCATCGGCAAGGGGGACAAGATCGAGAAGATCGAGATCCTCGACTCCACCGAGGCCCTCTTCGCCGCCCAGGCGGGCAACCTCGCGAAGTGGAACGAGGTGCTCCAGCGCTGAGCCTCGCTACAGGCCGGGCAACTCGTCCCCCGCCGCCCGATCCCGGGCGGCCACCCCGTGCACCGCGGGGCGCACGCACTCCGGATCGTCCACCGTGGCCCGGTTCATCCGCGGGCTCACCGGGATGACCGTCCAGTCCGTCTCGGGCGCCGGGCGGAGCAGGTCGCCCAGCCTGTCCTCGGCGCTGTCTGTATCCAGCCAGGCACGACAAGCCGCCGCTTCGGTGAAGATCACCGGCATGCGATCGTGCAGCGGCTCGACCAGGCGGTTCGCCGCCGTGGTCACGATCACGAACGCCGCGTGCGCGCCCGATCCGCGCTCCCGCTCCTCTCCTTCGGCCGGCGTCCAGAGCGCGGCGAAAACGAAGGGCGCGCTCCCCGCCCGGCGGAAGAGCCAGGGCAGGCGGGCGCGGCCCCGTTTCTCCCACTCGTGGTACCCGGTGGCCGGCACCAGGCAGCGGCGCAGGCGGTAGGCTTCGCGGAAACTCGGGCGTGCGGCCAGCGTCTCGGCCCGGGCGTTGACCAGGAGCCCTCTCCCCGCCGGGCTCGCGTCGGCGAGCGGGGCGGGCCAGCCCCAGCGCGTGCGAAAGGCGCGGGCGGTGCCGCGGCGCTCGCCCCCGCGCAGGGCGCCCAGCACCGCGCCCGGCGCGATGTTGTAGCGGTCTAGCGCCGCGTCGACCGCGGCGGCCAGGGCCTCGAGGCCCCGGTTTTTAAACCCCGGTCCGGCGCTCGCGCCCTCGAGTACGAAACGGGTGCACATCGTCGCTCGGCCTCCGCGTCCCCGCTCGCGCTCGCGACGTTCACACCCGTACCACGCGCAGCCCGAGATCGGGATCGAGCAGCGCGGCGGCGCTCTGGCAGGCGTCGAGGCACCAGGAGCGATCCTTCCGCCGTGCATCTCGCCCACGGGTGTGCCCGACCAGTTGCGGCAGGGGCAGGTCGTCGACGAACTCCTCGTCCCAATCCAGCCAGATCAGGCCCCCGACCGGCGCCTGCCGGCCACCGCGCGCCGGGCCCGCGGCGAAAAGCGGGCTCTCCTCGCCGGTCTCCAGCCAGCGCGCCCAATCTTCATTGGCCTGGCTGATAAACGCGGTGATCTGGGCCTCGGACTTGGGTCCGGCGCCCCAAGGCCAGAGTCGCCGCGAGACGCCCGCGTGGCTCAGCAGGTAGCCATAAGCGGTCGCCGCGAGGCCCCAGCTGCGAAGGAAGGCGGAGGGCCAGGCCCCGAGCAGGCGGGTGTAGGCCGCCGCCAGGGGACTCGCCGCGTCCATCTGGGCCACAAAATCGTCCTCGCCCTTCAGGAGACGCAGCGCCCTGAGCTTCGCCAGCCGGAGCGCCTCCACATCGTGATTGCCGGCGAGAAAGACGCAGCCCGGCCCGTGGGCCTCGGCCAGCTCGGGCAGCCGCTCGGCCACGGCACGCAGCGCGGGCTCGCCTTGCCAGCGGGGATTGATCGCGTCGACGTGGTCACCAAGGAAGCAAAGCATCGCGCCCTCACGCACGGCGAGCGCCGCGCAGCGCTCGAGGAAGTGCAGGTCCTGGTGCACATCGGGCACCACGAGTACGGGCCGGCCGGAGCCAATATCGAGAAAGGGAATCACGCGGGGCACTTGGGGATGGGAAGGTGGGCCGAGGGATCAACCCTAAAGCCGTCGAGCGGGCGGCCAAGCGGGATTCATGCCCGCTGAGCCCGGGTCCGGGCGGCGCCTCCGGGCTTGGCGGGCGTCGGCTTTGCCCCACGCTCCGCCGGGTTCGATGGACGCGGCTTTCTCCAAAATTTCCCAGGTGCGCCTGAGCGGCGGGACGAGCGGCCCGATCAAGGGGCTGCGCGGCTTCGACAAGTCCCGCCATAGCGTGCCCGACGCGGTGAACGCCGCGACCGGCGCCTTCCTCGCACGGCTCTGCGCGGCCGATATCGCCGAGGAGGGCGAGGCCCTTTTCGCCCGCGCCCGCGCCGCTCTCGGCTATAAGCGTGCCGGCATCACGCTCGATCTGGGGGCCGGTGAGGCCACGCTCACCACCCGGGATTTTTGCTGGCAACTGGTCTGCGCGCTCGAGCCCTCCGATCCCGCCCGCTACCGGCTCTCCCGGTCTTTGCAGAATCTGCGCTCCGCCGAGCTGCTCCAGCTCGATCCTTTCAACGAGTTGTTTGCCGCTCAGTTTGATGCGGTGGTTTTCGATCTGGTGCGCGGGGTGCGGGTGGAGGCGCTGGTCGATGCGGTCGAGGCGCTCGATCCCGCGGCCGAGCACGCGCTACGGGTCGATTATCCGTCCGACTGCAGCCGCTGCACGCTCACCGTGCCTGGGGTGGCGGCGCGGGTGGAGTGCGATGGCGCGAGCCTGGCGATGCACCTGCCGAGGGCCGGCTCGCCGGCGGAGTGTTTCGCGGAGTTCGCCGCGCTGCGCGAGGCCTTCACCCTCAGTCGCGACGCGGTGCTCGCCGGGCTGCTGCGCTGATCAACGTTGCTCGAGCCACTCCGTCGAGGAGTGGCGCTCGGTCAGGGCCTCGGCCTCGCCCTCGGCGTATTCGGGCCAGGGGCGGCTCTCCACGGGCAGGCCGAGCGTCTCGCCCAGCGCGCGGGCGAAGGCTTCGAGCAAGGCGTCAAAATCTCCGATCCCGGGGGCCGCCGCGCGCGCGACCGAGCCTTGGAAAAGCAGTCCTTCGCGGGCGCGTTTCTGCGCGGCGCCCGCGATCTTCCGGCCCGGGCCGGGGCTGATCACGTCGTACAACTCCGCCCGCTCGAAGCACACGCCCGGTCCGGAGGTGCCGCAGGTCGTGCCCGCCTCGCCCGCCGGCTCGCAGCGCTCGAGCAGCGCGGCCGCCTGTCCGGCGGAGCGGAGGGCGGTGGCGA
>JBILUB010000274.1:0-3962 GCA_044371245.1 Opitutaceae bacterium | reverse complement strand
GCGGGCGGCTGACGCCGCCTCGACTCCGCCCGGCCGGCCCCCTCCATAACCCGCTTTCGCATGACCTCCCGCGACCGTTTCCTCCACGCCCTGGCCTGCCGTCCGCTCGAGCGCCCGCCCCTCTGGGTGATGCGCCAGGCCGGCCGCTACCTGCCCGAGTACCGCGCGCTCAAGGCCAAGTCATCATTCCTCGAAATGGTGCGCACGCCCGAGCTCGCCACCGAGGTCACCCTGCAGCCGCTGCGGCGCTTCCCCGCCCTCGATGCCGCCATCCTCTTCTCCGATATCCTCGTCATCCCCGAGGCGCTCGGACAGCCCTACGCCTTTCGCGAGACCGGCGGCATCCAGATGGGCTTTCGCCTCGATACCCGCGCCCAGATCGACGCCCTCGCGCCCGCCTCCGCCGTGCCCGAACGCCTCGCCTACGTCGGCGAGGCCCTGCGTCTGATCAAACGCGAGATCGCCTCCACCGGCCATACCCTGCTCGGCTTCGGTGGCTCGCCCTGGACCTTGGCGACTTACATGCTCGAGGGCGGATCGTCGGACGACTTTGCCCGCGCCAAGCTCCTCTTCTACACCGAACGTCCCGCCTTCGAGGCCCTGCTCGAAAAACTCACCGACGCCCTCGCGGCCTACTTCCGCATGCAGATCGACGCGGGCGCGGACGCCATTCAGATCTTCGATTCGTGGGGAGGGATCATCGCCGGTCCTGATTACGAGGCCGCTTCACTCCAGTGGATCCGACGCCTCGTCGCCAGCCTTCCGCCCGGCTTCCCGGTCATCCTCTACGCCAAAGGCACCTCACCGCACCTCGCGGCCCAGGCCGGTTGCGGGGTCCGGGCCATCAGTGTCGACTGGACCTGCGACCTCGCGGCGGTGCGTGCCCAGCTGCCCGCCACCGTGGCGGTGCAGGGCAACCTCGACCCCGTCCTCATGACCACCTCGCCCGAGATCGTCCGCGCCCAGGCGCTCCGCCTCCTGGAGTCGATGCGCGGCCGTCCCGGACATGTGTTTAACCTCGGTCACGGGATCACTCCCGATGCCAAGATCGAGTGCATGCAAGCCCTCGTCGAGACCGTGGCGACCTTCCGCTAGGCGCGGCTCGCGCCGGTGGCCCGGGCGATCGATTTTACAATTAACACCGCGACAAGCCGGCCGCCTTTCTGCTTGGGTGTCCGTTTACCGTGGGTTCCCTCTCCCAGTCCCCTCTTCCCGTCGCGGTGATCGGCGCCGGGCTCACCGGCCTGGCCGCGGCGCGCAGCTTGGCGATCGCCGCCCACCCTGTCGCGGTCTTTGACGCGTCGCCCACCGCGGGTGGTGTCATCGGCAGTCGCCTGCACGAAGGGGGCTGGCTGGTGGAATCCGGGCCCAACTCCCTGCAGGAGACCCCGGCTGTGGCCACGCTGGTCCGGGAGCTCGGCCTCGCGCCACTGCGGCAGGTCGCCTCACCCGCCGCGAAAAATCGCTACATCGTCCGCGACGGAACGCTCCGCCCGCTGCCTCTCTCGCCCCCGGGCTTCCTGCGTTCCAACCTCTTTTCCCATCGCACCAAACTGGGCCTGCTGCGCGAGCTCTTTCGCCCCCGCCAACCTCGCCTGCGCGATCTTCCCCTGTCCGATTTTTTCCGGGAGCACTTTGGGCAAGAGCTGCTCGACTACGCCCTGGATCCCTTTGTCTCGGGCATCTACGCGGGCGACCCCGAGCGCCTCTCCGCGCGGCACTCCTTCCCCTCCCTCTGGAAAGCCGAACAGGAGCACGGATCGCTCATCCGCGCCCAGATTCGGTCCGCACGCGAGCGCCGTGCGCGGGGCGAAGGCTCCGGCCCGCCGCCGATCATCAGCTTCACCACCGGCTTGGGCGCACTCCCGCGCGCCCTCGCCTCCGCGCTCCCGCCCGGCTCGCTGCGGCTTGGCCGTGCGGTCACCCAGATCAGTCCGTCCCGCGCCGGGTGGATTATCGACACCTCCCCGGCCGAGCGTTTCTCGCACGTCATCCTCGCGCTGCCCGCGCCCGCGCTCTCCCGCATCTCGATCGGCGCCCCCGGTGCTCCCACCTCCCTCGCCTCGCTCAACCACCTCACCCACCCCCCGGTCGCGTCGCTTTTCCTCGGCTATCGCCGCGGGCAGGTGGCCCACGCGCTCGACGGTTTTGGCGTTCTCCTCCCCTCCCGGGAAAAACGTCGGCTCCTCGGAGTCCTGTTCAACAGCACCCTTTTCCCCGGCCGCGCGCCGGACGGCCACGTCGCGCTCACGGTCATGCTCGGCGGCGCACGACACCCGGACCTCGCCTTTCTTCCCCTCGAGCAGCAGCTGCCGATCGTCGCGGAGGAGCTGCGCGGTTTGCTCGGCGTCGGCGGGGAACCCGTTTTTGTCCGGCGCACACTCTGGCCGCGCGCCATCCCGCAGTACGAACTCGACCACGACGCCCATCTCCAGGTGATCACCGCCGCCGAGCACCGCCACCCCGGCCTCCACATCGGCGGCCCCGTGCGCGACGGCATCGGCCTGCCCGCCTGCCTCGCCGCCGGCGAGCGCCTGGCCCGAGCCGTCCGCGAATAAAACTTAGCCGCCGCCGCCGCCGGGCCCGGCACCGAGGCACCCGTCCTTGCCGAGAGCGGACCATAAGCGGCCCGCCGCCCTTGACTCGCCCCTGCTCCCCCCTAGCCTGCCGCGCCCTTTTCCCTCGGCATGGCGCACGACCTCAAGCACACCCTCAGCCTTCCCAAGACGGATTTTCCCATGCGCGGAGATCTGCCGAAGCGTGAACCGCTCCGCCTCGCCTCCTGGGAAAAGCTCGGGCTCTACCGCGCCATCCAGACCAAAAACACCTCCAGCGGCCGCACTTTTGTCCTGCACGACGGCCCGCCCTTCACCAACGGCGACGTCCACATCGGCACCGCCCTGAACAAATCGCTCAAAGACATCACGCTCCGCTACAAATCGCTCCGCGGCTATCGCACCCCCTACGTCCCCGGCTGGGACTGCCACGGACTGCCGATCGAGCAAAAAGTCGCCAAAGAGATCCAGGCCTCCGGACAACAGCTGTCGACCGCCGAACTCCGCGCCCGCTGCGACGCCTTTGCCGAGAGCTGGATCACCCGCCAGACCGCCTCCTTCAAGCGCCTCGGCGTCCTCGCCGACTGGACCGCGGAGTACAAGACCAAGGCCCCCGCCTTCGAGGCCGACATCGTGCGGACTTTCGCCGCTTTCGTGGAGCGGGATCTGATCTACCGCTCCAAAAAACCCGTCTACTGGTCCATCCCCTTCGAGACCGCGCTCGCCGAAGCCGAGATCGAGTACGCGGAGCACACCTCCATCGCCATCTGGGTGAAGTTCCTCGTGCCCGCCGCCGAGGCGCAAAAGTTCGGCCTGCCCCACGACAAGCCCCTCAGCGTCGTCATCTGGACCACCACTCCCTGGACCATCCCGGCCAACCTCGCGATCGCGGTGCATCCGGAAGTTGAATACGCCGTCGCCGATCTGGGCGCGGAACGCATCCTCGTCGCGAAAGCCCTTCTGCCCGCCGTCGCCGAGGCCGCGAAGCTCCCCGCCCCGCCCGCCATCGTGCACTCCGTGCTCGGCGCCGTGCTCGAGGGACTCCCGGCCCGCCACCCCCTCATCGACCGCGCGTCCCCGGGCGTGCTCGCCGATTACGTCACCACCGACAGCGGCACCGGCTGCGTGCACACCGCCCCCGGCCATGGCGCCGAGGATTATCTCACCGGCCTGAAGTACGGACTCGAGATCTACTGCCCGGTCGGCGACGACGGCCGTTACCTCGACGACGGCAAGGTGCCCGCCGACCTGGTCGGCATCTCCTGCCTCGAGACGATCGAGGACCTCGCCGCGAAAAAGCCCAGCCCGGCCAACCTCGCCGTGCTCAAAAAACTCGCCGCGCCCGATGCGGTCACCGGACACGTCGCGCTGCTTGCCAAGGCCAAGTACGTCCACAGCTACCCGCAC
>JBILUB010000273.1:0-3969 GCA_044371245.1 Opitutaceae bacterium | reverse complement strand
CGATTTCGGAGGTGGTGGCGGACTGTTGCTCGACGGCGGCGGCGATGGAGGAGGCGATGTGGGCGACCTGCTCGATGACTTTGGCGACCTCGTCGAGGGACTTCATGGAGGAGTCGGCGTTTTGCTGGATGAGGTCGACCTGTTTGCGGATGTCCTCGGTGGCGGCGGCGGACTGGCGGGCGAGCTCCTTGACCTCGTTGGCGACGACGGCGAAGCCGCGGCCGGCCTCGCCGGCGGAGGCGGCCTCGATGGCGGCGTTGAGGGCGAGGAGGTTGGTCTGTTCGGCGATGCGGTTGATGAGGTCGACGACTTTGCCGATCTGGCGGGCGGAGTCTTCGAGGCGGGCCATTTGTTCGCGAGTCTGGCGGGCCTGCTCGTCGGCTTTGCGGGCGATCTCGGATTCTTGGGCGCAGTTGCGCGCGACCTCTTGGATGGAGGAGGACATCTCCTCCATGGCGGCGGCGACGGTGGTGGTGGACTGGGTGATCTGGGTGGCGGAGTCGGACATGGCCTTGGCGTTGGCCGAGAGCTGCTCGCCGGCGGTGGCGACGGTGTGGGCCTGGGTGGTGGTCTGCTCGGCGGCGGCCGCCTGGCCGGTGGCGGTCTGTTTCAGGGCCTGGGCGGAGGAGACGAGGGCGCCGGAGGAGTTGCCGAGGCTGCCGACCAGGTCGCGGAGGCCGGCGATGCTGGTATCGATGGAGCGGGAGAGGTCGCCGAGCTCGTCGGCGCGCTTGAGGTCGAGGCGGACGGTGAGATCGCCCTGGGCGAGGCGGTCCATGGCGCCGACGCAGACCTGGATGGGGCGGGTGATGGAGCGGGCGATGAGGAAGGCGACGCCGACGAGCAGGAGGGCGGCGACGCCGACGGTGATGTAGGTCGCGCGATTGGCGGCGATGACGTCGGCGTGGAGGTGTTTCTCGGTGTCGTGGAGGAGGAGGGACCAGCCGAGGCCGGCGTAGCCGAGGGCGCCGCGGGAGTTGGCGAAGCCGGCGATGACCTGGCTGTCGCCGTCTTTGATCTGGTAGCGGGCGCGGCCGCGTGCGCCGGGCTCGAGGGCGGGAGCGAGCTCGGGGTGCTCGCGGGTGATCTGGGCGTTGAGCACGCGGGTGGGATCGGGGTGGAGATCGAGGGTGCCGGCGGTGTGGGGATCGTAGTCGGTGAGGAGCACTCCATCGCGGCGGAGCAGGGTGAACTCGTAGGTGGAGCGCAGCCCCTCGTCGCCGGCGAGGGTGGCCCAGTCGGCCTGGATGATGGCCTCGACGATGGCGGTGTAGTCGGCGAGGTTGCGCCAGACGCCGAGGAAGCGGCCGTCGGGGGAGCGGATGGGGGCGGAGTAGCCGATGACCAAGTGATCGGAGCCGTGGGCGCGGATGGAGTCCGGGTCGCGCTGGGCGTCCTCGACGACGGTGCCGTCGAGCAGCTCGCTCTTGAGGAAGCGGCCGTCGCGGGCGTCCTTAAACCAGGAGGCGGTGGAGAAGTCGCGGCCGAGGAGGAAAGAGGTGTCGAGGGCGCGGCCGGAGAAGTCGCGGGTGTTGACGGCGACGCAGCGGCCCTCGGCGTCGGTGATGATGCCGAGACGGTAGATGCCGTAGAGGCGGACGTAGGTGTTGATCGCTTCGATGAACTCGGCGCGGCCGGCCTCGGTGCTGGGGTCGCTCTTGAAGAGGACGTGGTTGGTGGCGAAGGCCTGGACGTCGCCGTAGCGCTCGAAGAGGTTGCGCTCGATGGTTTCGAGGGTCTTGGCGGCGGTGGCGTCGAGCCGGCTCTCGGTGTTTTCGGCGATGCGCGCGGTGGAGCGCAGGCTGAGGGCGGCGAGGATGAGGAGGGGTATGAGGCCGACCAGGAGCAGGCTGAGGACGAGGCGGCCGGTGAGTTTGATTTTCATGGCTGGGTAGAGGAAGCGGGAGTGGCGCGGATGCGGGAGGTGATCTGGAGGAGGGCGCGGCGGAGGCGGTCGCGGTCGAGTTTGGTCTCGTAGAGGTCGATGCCGGCGAGGCGGGCGCGTTCGTGGAACTCCTCGGAGTCGCGGGCGGAGAGGGCGATGACGGGGAGGTGGCGGAAGCGCTCGTCGGCGCGGATGCGGGCGGTGAGCTCGAAGCCGTTGAGGCGGGGCATCTCGAGGTCGGTGACGAGGATGTCGTAGGTGCCGTTTTGGAGTTTGGCCCAGGCCTCCTCGCCGTCGCGGGCGATGTCGAGGGAGGAGACGTCGCCGTCGAGGGCGCGGCGGACGGCCTCGCGGAAGAAGGCGGTGTCCTCGGCGAGGAGGATGCGGAGGGTGGAGAGGCCGCGGGGGGGCGGGCCGGCGTCGGCAAAGCCGGTGAGGGTGAGCAGGCCGTAGAGGTCGAGGACGAGGGTGAGTTGGTCGCGGAGGGAGGCGGTGCCGAGGACGCCGGGGGCCTTGAGGGTGGTGGTGTCGAGGGCGCCGACGGGGAGATCGACGGCGTCGATGATGGTGGGTGCGATGATGCCGAGGGTCTGGCCGACGAGGCGGGGCACGATGACGTGGAGCTCTGCGGGGAGGGGGGCACCGGGGGCGACGGGCAGGTGGTCGGGGAGGCGGACGAGGCGGAGGGTGGGGCCGGAGGCCTGGCGGAGGTAGTCGTGGCCGCCGATGCGCTCGATGCGGGTGGCGGGGATTTTCTCGATGCGGCCGATATTGGCGACGTGGAGGGCGAAGGTTTCGGAGCCGCTGTCGCGGAAGAGGAGGACGCGCTCGGCGGTGAGGGCGTGGTGGTCGATCTCGGCTGCGCGGCCGGTATCGGTCTCGGGGGGGAGGCGACCGGCGGCGAGGCCGGCGGGGTCGAGGATGAGGGCGATCTCGCCTTGGCCGAGGAGGGTGGCGCCGGAGTAGCAGGGGATGCCTTGGAAGTGGCGGCCGAGGGGTTTGACGACGATTTCTTCGGTGTCGCTGACCTCTTCGACGTGGAGGCCGAAGCGGCGGCGGTCGAGGCGGAGGATGAGGAGGTAACCGGCGCCGGTGAGGGGGGCGAGGCCGAGGAGGGAGGGGAGGTCGAGGACGGGGATGAGCTCGTCGCGGAGGCGGAGGACGCGGGCGCCGCCGATGTCCTCGAGCGGGCGTTCGGAGGAGGGGCGGACGATCTCCTCGAGGTTGAGCTGGGGTACGGCGAAGCGGCGGGTGGCGCAGGAGACGACGAGCGCGGGGATGATGGCGAGGGTGAGGGGAAGCCGGATGATGACGGCGGTGCCCTGGCCGAGGACGGACTGGAGCTCGACGCGTCCGCCGAGGCGCTCGATGTTGGTCTTGACGACATCCATGCCGACGCCGCGGCCGGAGACGTCGCTGAGGACGGCGGCGGTGGAGAAGCCGGGGGCGAAGATGAGTTGCCAGGCCTCGGGGTCGGCGAGGCGGGAGGCCTGCTCGGTGGTGAGCAGGCCTTTTTCGACGGCCTTGGCCTTGAGGCGGGCGGGGTCGAGGCCGCGGCCGTCGTCGCGGACCTCGATCTGGACGCGGCCGGCGAGGTGGGCGGCGGAGATGCGGAGGCGACCGGCGGGGGTTTTGCCGAGGCGGCGGCGCTCGTCGGGGGGCTCGACGCCGTGGTCGGCGGCGTTGCGGACGAGGTGGGTGAGGGGATCGGAGAGGCCCTCGATGAGGGCGCGGTCGAGCTCGACCTCGTCGCCGACGGTTTCGAGATGGAACTCTTTGCCGAGTTTCTGGGCGAGATCGCGGACGACGCGGGTGAATTTGCCGAAGAGGCCGCCGACGGGCTGGAGGCGGGCGCGCATGACGGTGCGCTGCAGGTCGGAGGTGACGCCGCTGATGCCCTGGACGACGGCGGCGAGGCCGTCGGGGGCGGGGCCGGTGTCGCGGCCGCCGGCGGAGAGGCGGAGGAGCTGGTTACGCCCGAGCACCATCTCGCCGGCGAGGTTCATCAGGGCGTCGAGGGTGGAGACGGAGATGCGGACGGTCTCTTCGGCGCGGGAGCGGGCGGCGGGGGCGGCGGGAGCGGA
>JBILUB010000343.1:0-3392 GCA_044371245.1 Opitutaceae bacterium | reverse complement strand
AACTCGCTCACCTCGTCGAGCAGCAGCGTGCCCCGATTCGCCAGCTCGAAACGCCCCTCGCGCCGGTCGATCGCCCCGGTAAACGCACCCTTTTCGTGCCCGAACAACTCGCTCTCGATCAGCTGCTCGGAAAGCGCCGCGCAGTTCACCTTGATGTAGGGCTCGCTGCGCCGCGGCGAATTCCGGTGAATCTCGTGGGCCACCATCTCCTTGCCCGAGCCATGCTCGCCCACGATCATCACCGTGGCGTCCGTCGGGGCCACCCGATCGACCAACTGGCGCACTCGCAGCATCGCCTGGCTACGACCCAGCATCGCCTCCCCCTCACCCTCCCCCGCCCGCTCGTTAAAGTAGCGGTTCACCTTCACCAGCTGGCTGTAGTTGTCGACCTTGCGCAGGATCAGGTCGATCTGCGCCACCTGAAACGGCTTGGTGATGTAGTCAAAAGCCCCCGCCCGCATACAGCCCACCGCGCTCTCGATCGAGCCGTGCCCCGTCATCATCACCACCGGCGGATGCGAAGGCAGCGCCATCACCTGCTCGAGCAGCCGCTGCCCGTCCCCATCCGGCAGACGCACATCCAGCATCACCAGATCAAACGTATCGTTCGCCACCTGCGCCTCGGCCGCGGCCAGACTGGCCACGCTCACCACCTGGATCCGCCTCGCCTTCAAAATGTCCTCGAGCGTGCGACGCACCAGCGGCTCATCATCAACCAAAAGAATTTTATCCAAGGCCATTGGTAGGGGGAAACAGGGAGCGTAGCGACTCGCAGGATACGAAACGCACGCGACCGGGGAGAAAACACTATAGTTCAGCCCGCTGCTTTTTTCCATCCCCGCGCTTAATCCCGCGCTCCACCGGCCGATTAAGACATTGCGACAAGTTTTACTCCCCATGCGCCTGCTCTCCTTTTTCACCCAAGTCGAGGCCACCCTCGCGGTGCTGCGCCCCGAGGACGCCACCGGCTGGCTCCGACGGGTCAACCACCACACCGGCGAAGCCCTCGCGTGGAACTCCCGCCTCGGCCTCTCCCTCCAGCTCCGCGTCAGCTCCGTGGCCGACGATCGGCACGCCCTCCTCGCCCGCTGGGTCGGCCCCGGCGGCCGCGTCCTCGAGGAACGCACCTTTTTCTGCGGATTCTCCCCCTTTGAGTGGCAAAGCGCGGCGGAGACCATCGCTGAATTAGCGCCCCAAGGCGCCCTCTCCGACCACACCACCCACCCCGCGAGCCCCCTCGCCGCCGGGGCCTAAAGCCCGCTCCACGCCACCTCCCACACCGCCATGTCCGCGATCAAAGACATACCCGACACCCTCCTGGAAGAAACCATCACCAAAGCGGTGAAGGAGGTTTTCAGCACCATGCTGAGCCAGCCCGCCCAACCCCTCCCGGGCTCACCCCCGCCGGAGAGCGACACCCTCGAGCTCGAACACCCCCATGTCGTCGGCACCGTCGGCTTCATCGGCGCCATCAACGGCCTCATCTACCTATATCTCGACGTCCCCTTCGCCGAGAAATGCGCCGCCAGCCTGCTCGGCGTCTCCCCGGAAGAACTCGCCGAGCTCGGCGACGAAGCCGTGAACGACGCCATAGGCGAGCTCACCAATATGACCGTGGGCACCTTCAAAAACCAACTCTCCGACCGCGGCTTTCCCTGCCGCCTCACCATTCCCTCCATTCTTCGCGGCAGCCGCTTCCGCATCGAAGCGGTCAGCACCGCCACCCGACGCGTCTACCGCTTCGACATCGCCGGGTGCCCCATCACCGCCGACCTCCTCATGCAACCCGGCGAATAAACCGCCCGTAATTCCGCCCGCTCATGCGCTACAAAATTCTTTCCGTGGACGACTCCAAGACCGTCCGCATCATCATCAAGAAGGCCTTCAAGAATTACGACTGCGACATCTTGGAAGCCGCCAACGGAGTCGAAGGCCTCGCCCTCGCCAACAAAGAGACGCCAGACCTCATCCTTCTCGACGTCACCATGCCCGTCATGGACGGCGTGGAGATGCTCACCAAACTCAAGGCCGAGCCCGCGCTCAAATCCGTGCCCGTCGTCATGCTCACCGCCGAAGGCGGTAAGGACAACGTGCTCAAAATCGCCAAAATCGGCGTGCGCGACTACATCGTAAAACCCTTCAAAGAAGACGTCCTCGTCCAAAAAGTCGGCCGCATCATCGACCTCAAGCCCATCAGCGACGCCCCCGCCAAGGGCAAGTCGATCTTCGACCCCGCCAAGATCCTCGTCGTCGAGGACAAGCCCGCCATCCTCACCCAGATCCAAGACGGCCTCAAACACACCCCTTGGCAGGTCCAGGGCGTCGCCACCACCGGCGAAGCCATCGACTACTGCGGCGCCAACAACGTCGACCTCATCCTCATCTCCCTCTCCCTCCCCGACGACGCCGCCTTCACCCTCTTCCGCGTCCTCCGCACCACCCTCAAGACCAAGTACACCCCCATCTTCGGCCTCGTCGTCAAGACCGACGCCGCCGCCCAGCAACAGGCCCAGCAAGTCGGCTTCACCGGCATCGCCACCAAGCCCCTCGATATGCCCGAGCTCGAGGCCAAGATCGCCCGCGCGATGAACCTCGACACCTCCGAACGCTACTTCCGCGTCGACGGAGACCTCTTCGTCATGACCCTCCCCGAAGCCTGCGGAGCCTCCGTCATCGCCGAGGTCACCAGCTACCTCCGCGGCAAGGTCTCAGACGCCGTCGACAGCGGCATCTCGAAAGCCGTCTTCGACCTCCACGAGGTCAAGCGCCTCGACATGGGCCTGATCAAACTCCTCCTCCACGCCATGCAGACCTGCCGCGAAGTCGCCCTCCAGCACACCTTCGTCGGCTCCGGCCAGATCGTCTCCGAGTGCAAAGGCTACGAAGACACCCGCGCCTGGATCTTCCATGAGACCATCGAGGAGGCTCGCCAGAGCCTGCAGAAATCCACCCCCGCACCGGCCCCGGCCCCGGCCGCCGCCGCGGCCGCGCCCGCCGCCGCCGGCTAAAAACTCCTGCTACCCCTTCCCCGGGCCGTCCCTCGCGGACACCCGGGACCCTGCGACCCCGTTCCCTCACCGGAACGGGGTTTTGTTTTCCCTCCGCCCTCCGCGAAAAGGCCCCGCCCCCCTCCGCCTCCGCCCTCAAGTCGCGCCCCCCGGTGCCGATAGCCCCTGCGGAACCCATTGTCGGGATGCTCAACGTGCCAAACTCCGCCCGCTCGCCACGCCATGCCTCCCTTTTCTCCGCGTCCGGATCAGCGCCGCCACGGCCCTCGGTCGCGCACCGCCGCCTCCGCCTCCTGCCTCCTCGTCACCATCCTCGCCGCCAACCAAGCCGCCGCGCGTGATGCCCCCCCCACCCACCCCAACCACCCCCACCCAGCCCCCCGC
>JBILUB010000036.1:0-12368 GCA_044371245.1 Opitutaceae bacterium | reverse complement strand
GGGCATGGGGCCGTCGGCGGCGGAGACCACCAGGATCGCGCCGTCCATCTGGGCGGCGCCGGTGATCATGTTCTTCACGAAATCGGCGTGCCCGGGGCAGTCGACGTGCGCGTAGTGGCGCTTGTCAGACTCGTACTCCACGTGGGCGACCGAGATCGTCACGATCTTGGAAGCGTCGCGAACGGTGCCGCCCTTGGCGATGTCGGCGTAGGTCTTGACCTCGGCCAGGCCCTTGCGCGCCTGCACGGCTAGGATGGCGGTGGTGGTGGTGGTCTTGCCGTGGTCAACGTGGACGATGGTGCCGACGTTGACGTGGGGTTTCTTGCGCTCGAATGTGCCTTTGGCCATGGGAGTTGGAGACGTTGTATGTTGGGTGGATTAGGAAAATCCGTTTTTTTGACCTGGAGCCCAGAAACAGATTCGAACTGTCGACCTCGCCCTTACCAAGGGCGTGCTCTACCAACTGAGCTATCTGGGCAAACCGGAAAGGGTCAAAAAACGAAAAGGGCGTTGACCGTCTAATCCTGCGGAGGGGCCGTCAACTGCAATCTTGGGCGATCAAGCGAAAATTCTCGACCTCGATCACCCCAGCCCTTCACGGCCCGGCAACAAGGCGGTACATGCCAGGCCGAAGTCGCAATCCGGGCAGGAGATCGCTCCGGACCAGATCCTGAATGCGTTCGTCCACTTCCGGGACCCCCGATCCCCGGATCAAAACCGGCGCCGACACCGCGCCAGCCGTTCCCCACAGTACCGTCAACTCCATCGGACGCCAAAGCGACGTCCGCAGCAGATCTTCCGGCGGCAAGGCAAAGCTCAGCATCGGTACCCCACCCGACGTGGGATAAACATCGATCTGGCCCGCAATTCTCACGCCCCCAGCTCCCGCCTGTTCCTCGGCTGTACCCTCACGACTCATTCCGCTAAACCAGCGTTCCGCGGACACCCCCCTCTCCGCTTCCGCAGAGCTCGCCGGCGCTTCCCGACGCAACAAGCTCCGCGTGGGGAACTGCTCGCCAAATGCCAACGCCGGAGGGAAAGCAGCGCCCGCCGCCCCAGCCGGTCGATCGATCAATCCTTGCGGCGCCGATACCCCGGCACCCCCGGCTGAACTGGGCATGAACAGTGGAGTGGGATCCAGTAAACGCATACTCTCACGCACCGCCCCCCCGCTCGGCAGGGCATCCAGACGCACCACACTAAACTCCGGTACTCTCGCACCATCGTGTTCCCCGTCGCCGCCAGGCTCGGCCGCGGAGGGGATTGAAACGCCGCTCGCCAGCAGCACCAGTAAAGCACCCACAAACAGAGCCAGCCCGGCGGGCAGCCCCCAATCCCGCAGCCATGCCCTCCCTTGCCCTCGGCGCGCGCGGTCCAGTCCACCACTCCCTTGCTCTCGCCGCTCGCTCAAGGCCTCCGCCCCTCCACGCCATCGACCGCGATCAACACTCCGCCGAATCCCGCCTCTGCCGCCAAAGCATACAAGCGCGTGAGATCCCGGGCCGGCAAGGCATCCGAGGCCTGGACCAACAAACGCGGCCGCTGCGCTCCCCCACTCTCCCTCGCCTTGTCCCGCAGCCATGGCCCCAAGCCGTCGAAATCCACCACCGCTCCCTCCACCACCGCCAAATCCGAAGCCGGCACCGCGATCACCACATCCGTGGTCCACCGCGCAGTCGCCGCTCCTCCGGCCGCGGGCAACGCGAAATCCACCGGCAAGCCGGGCGCCAAAACAAAGCGGGAGCCGAAAACCAAAAAAAACACCGCCAGCGCACCCACGTTCACATAAAAAAGCGCGTCCCACCCACGGGCGACCCCCCGCAGCCGCGACGCCAGATCCAGAGGGCGCGTGATCACCGGCCCGCCCCCCCCGCCACACCCTGAGACGGCGCGCCCGACTGCCCCGGCGCCAGCCCCGCACCACCTTCGCGATACTCGATCAGCAGGAAACGCATGATCTCGTTCCCCGCCCACTCCACATCCCTCACGATCGAGCGCACCCGCCCATGCAGCAGATGATGCGCGAGGTGCGCCGGGATCGCCAAGGCCAACGCGGCCCCCGCCGTGATCAGCGCCTGCCACATCCCACCGGACAAAGCCTGCGCGGTCGCGTAATGCCCCCCCTCCATAAACGACCGGAAAGTCGTCGCCATCCCCAACACCGTGCCCAGCAGCCCGACCAAAGGCGCGATATGCGCGATCGCCGCCAGCGCACCCAGCCGCCGCTCGAGGGCGGGCAACTCGGTCACCGCCGCATCCTGCACCGCATAACGCATCCGTACCTCGTCGTCCGCCGCGTGCAACAAGGCCGCCTTCACCACCGCCGCCACCGGACCCGGCGCCTCCTCACAGACCGTCACCGCCTCCCCCATCCGCCTTTGAGCGAGGATGTTTTTGATCCCGTCCACGAACTCCGTGGAGCGGATCTGGCCTCGATGCAGGTAGAGCATGCGCTCCACGAACAAGGCGAGCGCCAGCGCCCCGAGCGCGAGCAAGACCCACATGATCGGACCACCTCGGGCCAGCAGACTGATTTCGGACATTTCCATGATTCGATAAAATGAAGTTTTGGGCGAAAAACAGCCGCCCTCCCCCGATCAGGGCACCCCGCCCTCCGCCAGCCGCGTCCGTGCCAGCGCGGCCCCCGGCAGACCCCGCTCCACCAACAGCCGCCACACCTCGCGAGCTTCACTCTGCCGCCCCGTCTCCTCCAACACTCCGGCCAAGCGCGCCAGCAAACGCCCCAGCCAATACCGACCCTCCGCCCCCAAGGTCGCCGCCCGCTGCCGATCCAAGACCAACGCATCCGCCAGCGGCCACCACGCCGCCAAGGCCGCCTCCGGATCCCGCGTCGCCAGCAGATCCCCCAACTTGAAACCAGCCTCCACCCGCAGATCCGGCGGCGCGCTCGCCAGATCCCGCAGACGCTCCAGCGCCGTGGCCGCGCTCTCGAAATGCGACACATCCCCCGCCGCCAGCGCCCGGTGACAATCCGCCAGCGCCATCTGCGCCGACAAAATCTCCGGATGCTGCGACTGATTGTTGATCAACTCCTCGTAGATTCGCTGCGCCGCCGCGAAATCTCCCAGCCGGCGCAGCAGATCCCCCTGCTTCATCCGCGCCCGAAACACCAGCTCGCTACGAGGATACGCCTCCACCAATCGCTTCTCGAGCAACACATAAGCCTCCTTGAAAAACGCCGCCTCACCCCGCCGCTCCGCGTTCAACGCCGCCTGAAACACCGCATACGGCGCGTAAGGATGATCCCGATACGCATCCGCGAAACTGACCAGCAAACCCTGCGCGTCCACCAGGCGGCCCGCCGTAGCCAGATAGTCCGCCTCCACCAGGAATGATTGCAGGGCCGCCTCCGTCCCCGGCTCCGCCCCACGCAGCCCACGCAGCACCCCCATCGCCTCCTCGCCCCGCCCCAGGCTGAAAAGCGCCTCCGCCTCCACCAGCCGCGCCAGACCCGCGATCTCCCGCGCCAGCGCCGCCTCCACCCCGCTCAGCCGGTCGGGCACCGTCCTCGCCAAAGCCAGCGCCTCCGTCGCCATACCGTTCTCCTGCGCCAGCCTCGCCTCCAGCCAGGCCAGACGCGCCCGCAGCGCCGCCGGCCGCGACTCCGCCCCGGGCTCGGCCCGCAGCCGCGCCACCCGCTCCAACGCCCGGTCGCGCCGCCCCCCCGCCTGCAGCGCCCGCGCCAGATTCCATTCCGCCTGCCACCGCGTCGTCGCGTCCAGACGCGCATCCCCCGCCCGCGCGTCCAGCACCCCGGCCGCCTCCTCCCAGGCGCCCGCCTCGATCCGCGCCTGGATCTCCTGGAACAACACCGCCGCCGGCGTCACCCCGGGCGGCGGGGACGCCGCGGCGAGCGCATACGCCGCCGCCGCCGCGCTGTAGTCCCCCGCCCGATACGAAGCCTCGGCCGCCAGCAGGCGCAGCGCCGCGCGCGCGTCCGGATCCTCGGCCGCCTCCGCCGCCTGCGCCGCGAAATCCGCCGCCGTGCGGAAACGCCGCAGATCCCAGGCCGCGGAAGCCAGCTGCGAAAGAGCGCGCGCCCGCTGCGGCGAGCCCGGGAAACGCGCGAGCAAGTCCCGCGCATCCGCCTCCGCGGCGGCCTGGTCGCCCCCCGCCAGCGCCAGCTCGGCCCGCGTCACCAGCAGATCCTCGACCAGCGGATGCTGCGCCGACGCGCCCAGCGCCTCGTCCAGCGTGCGCCGCAGCCGCTGCCTGCTCTCCGGCGTGCCGCTCGCCGCCGCGAGCAACTGCAAAGCCATCCGCCGCTCCGCCGGGTCGGCCCCCGTCGCCAGCAACTGCTCCAAGGCCGCGCGTCCCGCCGGACGCTCCGCCCCGGCCACCAGTCCCAACACCAGGCGCAGATCATCGCGCGCCGCGGCCAGCCCGTCCGGCAAACCCACCAGCTGCGCCTGCAGATAGGCCACCGCCGCATCCCGCCGCCCCAGCTGGTCCAGCGCGACCGCATGCTGCGCGGCAAACTCCGCCCCCAACACCCTGCCCGCATAACGCTCCGCCTGCTCCCGCAGTTCCCGCGCCTGACTCTCCGTCGCTCCGCCCTGCGCCAGCCTCAAGCGCTCCCGCGCCAGGCGCAGACGAGCCCGCGGCCACTCGCCCCCCGCCTCCGCCAAGGCCTGCTCATAGGCCGCCGCCGCGCGATTGGCATCCCGCTCCGCCTCCGCGATCAGTCCCTGAAGAAACGACCACCACGGCCGCTCCCCCGGCGCCAGCGTCTCCACCCGTATGGCCGCGGCCTCCGCCTGCGCCGCCGGCACCCGCCCCTGCCGCGCCGCCAGCAGACCCGCGCGCAGACGATAGGCCGGCGGACGCGTGTCGCTATGCGCCGCCAAAGCCCGCTCCGCCCCCGCCAGATCGTTCATCTCCAGCCGCGCCGCCGCCAGGATCAGGGCCGCCGCGTCCCGCGTGGCCCCCGCCGTCTCCGCCCTCGCCAACAACGCCTCCGCCTGCGCCGCGGCCGTGGCCGCGAGCCCCAGCTCCAGCGCCCGCCGGGCCGTCGCCTCATCGAGAATCAGCGGCCCCACCTCCCGCGGCGTCGGGGCCAGAGGCACCGGCGCGAAGAGACCCGCCGCCTCCCCTGCCGTCACCGCCTGCGCCCACCCCGTCGCCGGCGCGCACGCGAGCAGACAGGCCAGAAAAAAGAAAAAAGGAGCTGGGGCGGGGCGGCGCACGAACGGACAGGGGAGGAAAAAGTCCGCGAAACTGTCCCTCCCCGCGCCCCCATGGCAACCCGTCATTCGGACTCGCCTCCGCCGGCTCGCCTTTCAAGGTTCGCGGCATGAATCCCGCCCTCGCCATCCTGCTGGTTCTCATCGGCCTCGGTCTCGCGCTGGGCCTCTGGCTGGTCGGCCTCTACAACGGCCTCGTCACCCTCCGCAACCGCTTCAAAAACGCCTTCGCCCAGATCGACGTGCAGCTCAAACGCCGCTACGACCTGATCCCCAACCTCGTCGAGACCGCCCGCGGCTACCTCAAACACGAACGCGAGACCCTCGAAGCCGTCATCCAGGCGCGTAACATCGCCGCCACCGCCGCCACCCGCGCCGCCGCCAACCCCGCCGACGCCGCCGCCCTCCAGCAACTCGGCGGCGCCGAAAGCGGACTCGCCGGAGCCCTCTCCCGCCTCCTCGTCGTCGCCGAGGCCTATCCCGACCTCAAGGCCAACCAAAACATGCTCCGCCTCACCGAGGAGCTCACCAGCACCGAGAACAAAATCGCCTTTGCCCGCCAGGCCTTCAACGACGCCGCCATGACCTACAACACCCGCCGCGAGACCTTCCCCGCCGTCCTCGCCGCCGGCGCCCTCGGCTTCCAAGCCGCCGAACTCTTCTCCGTCGAAACCCCCGCCGAACGCATCACCCCCAAGGTCTCCTTCTAGACCTCCCGCCCCTCCCGCGGCCGCCCCCTCGCCGGCGGCCTGGCGCCTCTCCCGCCCCGCCATGAGCTCCCCCGCCATCACCCCCGAGGTCCTGGGCCTCGGTCTCGGCCTCGGCTTCTTCCTTCTGATCGCCCTCTGCCTTCTCGCCAGCCTCGGCCTCTTCGCCCTCTGGCTCTGGATGCTGATCGACTGCGCCACCGCCCCCGAGCCGCCCGGCTCGAGCAACCACCGCCTCGTCTGGATCCTCGTCCTCGTCTTCACCGGATGGCTCGGCGCCCTGATCTACTTTTTCGCCGTCCGCCGCCCGCGGCTGCTCACCAGCCGGGCCGCCCCACCGCTCCCGCCCACCCTGCCCGGCTGAGACCCGCCCCATGGACTTTTTCCAGGCCCAGGAAAACGCCCGCCGCCGCTCGGGTCGCCTCGTGCTCCTCTTCGGCCTCGCGCTGCTCGGCACCATCGCCGCCCTCTACGCCGCCGCCCTCCTCCTGCAGAAACTTGCCGGCGCCGCCCCCCGAGCCCCCCTCTGGCAACCCGAGGTGTTCGGCTCCGTCGCCCTCCTCACCCTCCTCGTCGTCGGCGGCGCCGCCCTCGCCCGCTACCTCACCCTGCGCGCCGGCGGCCCGGCCGTCGCCGAGCTCGTCGGCGGCCGCCGCGTCTCCCCCGACACCACCCACCTCGCCGAGCGCACCCTGCTCAACGTCGTCGAGGAGATGGCCCTCGCCTCCGGCGTGCCCGTTCCCGCCGTCTACCTCCTGCCCGGCGAGACCTCGGTCAACGCCTTCGCCGCCGGCTACTCCCCCGCCGACGCCGCCCTCGCCTTCACCGACGGCGCCCTCGCCCGGCTCAACCGCGACGAGCTCCAGGGCGTCGTCGCCCACGAGTTCAGCCACATCCTCAACGGCGACATGCGGCTCAACACCCGCCTCAGCTCGCTCGTCCACGGCCTCCTCGCCCTCTCCATCCTCGGCCGCCTCGTCCTCCGGTCCGCCTCGCGTCTCCGCGTATCCACCAGCTCACGACGCGGCGGCAAGGGCGGGGGCGTCGCGATCGTGCTCCTCGCCGGCCTGGTCCTGCACGTCGTCGGCTACTGCGGCCAACTCTTCGGCCGCCTCATCCAGGCGGCGGTCTCCCGCCAGCGGGAGTTCCTCGCCGACGCCGCCGCCGTCCAGTTCACCCGCAACCCCTCCGGCATCCGCGACGCGCTCCGCCGCCTCGCCGGCGCACCCCTCGCCGGACGCCTCGATTCGGCCCACGCCTCCGAGCTCGGCCACTTCTGCTTCGCCCAGCCCTTCCACTCCCGGCTTCACAGCCTCTTCGCCACCCACCCACCCCTCGAAGAGCGCATCCGTGCCATCGACCCCGCGTGGGACCCCGCCTCCGCCCCGCCCCTCGCCGCGGCCGACGGCCCCGGGCGCGGCCCCGGACCCGGTGTCGGCTTCGGCGCCTGGTCCGGATCCGATGCCGCCCCCACCCCCGCCTTCGCCGCGCCCCCCGGCGCCCACCGCATCGATCCACGGCGCCTCATCGACTCCTCCGGTGAGACATCCCCCGCCGCCAGCCTCGCCGCCCGGGCCCTCCTCGCCGGCCTGCCCGACACCCTTCGCTCCGCCACCCAGGACGGCGACCGCGTCCCGGCCCTCTGCTACGCACTCTGCCTCACCCCCGCGGCCGACACCGCCGACCGCGACGCCGCCCTCTCCCTCCTCGCCGAGCGGGCCGGCGCCTCCGCCGCCCGCCTCGCCACCGACCTGCTCCCCGCCCTCTCGGCCCTTCCCGCCTCCCAGCACCTCGCCCTGCTCCAGCTCTCCGCCCCCGCGCTCCGCGCCCTCGAGCCCGAAGCCGCGGCCACCCTCGTCGATACCCTCCAGGCGCTGACCCACCTCGATGGCGCCCTCACCGCCCACGAGTTTGCCCTGCAAAAAATCGTGTCGCGCACCATCGGTCTCGCCGCCCGCCCCCGGGACGCCGTCCAAGTCCTCGCGCCCAACCAAGTCGCCTCCGAACTCTCCCTCACCCTCTCCGTCGCCGCGCGCGCCGAGGCGGCCGACGAGCGAGCCGCGGCCCAGGCCTTTGCCCGCTCCGCGATCGAGTTCAACGGCCTGCAGCCCCCCTTGGTTTACCAGCCGCAGGGCGCCAGCACCTGGGAGGAGCTCGACCTCGCCCTCGAGCACCTCGCCCACACCCCCGCCCCCTTTCGCAGGCGCGTGCTCGGCGCCATCGCGACCGCGCTCACCGCCGACTCGCGGCTCACCCAGTCCGAGGCCGACCTGCTCCGCGCCTTGGCCGCCACCCTCGACTGCCCCCTCCCGCCCGTGCTGCCCACCTCGCCATGACGATGTTCCTGCTCGGCTTTCTCGCCCTCGCCCTGACCCTGCTCTTCGCCCTGGCCTACCTGCAACTCGCCTCCCACGACTCCCGACGCCCCTTCTCCGCCGATTACCTCCTGCTCCGCGAGCCGGGCCACTCCCTGCGTTTAAAAATCACCGCACTCGACCGGGCCATCATCCAGCAAACCCTCGCCGCGCTCCTCGGCGCGGTCGTCCCCCTGATGGGCCTCTCCAGCCAGTGGACCGGTGGACCCGCGGCGCCGTCCGTCCCCCTCGCCCCCTGGGGCTTCCTGCTCCTCCTGCTGGTCACCCTCGGCCTCGCGCTCGCCGCGATCACCACCTACGCCCGCCGCCGGCGAGACCTCGCCCTCGGCCTCTTTGGTGAGCGCGTCGTGGCCGAACACCTCGAACCACTCAAGGCCCTCGGTCACCGCATCCTCCACGACCTCCCTTGCGACGAACAGCCAGCCGGTTCCACCCCCAGAACCAGCAACATCGACCACGTCGTCATCGGCCCGGCCGGCATCTACGCCATCGAGACCAAGACCCGCCGCCAGAGCCGCGCCCGCGTCGGCTTCATGGCCCACGAAATCATCTACGACGGTCGCGCCTTGGCCTTCCCCTGGGGTGAGGACCAACACGGCCTCGAACAGGCCCGGCGAAACGCCGAATGGCTTGCCACCTTTCTCGAAGCGGCGCTCGGCCGCGCCATTCCCGTGCACCCCCTGCTCGTCTTCCCGGGCTGGAGCATTATCCGCAAAGGCGCCGGACCCGTTCACGTCCTCCACCCCGCGGAGCTACCCGACACGCTCTCCCCCTCCCCATCAACGCCGCCGACGCTCGACCCTGCCACCCGCGAACAGATCATCCATCTGCTTGCACAACGTTGCCGCGAGACCGACCCCTGAGCCTCAAGCCCTCCCCCCCATGCCCGCGCGCCTGCCCCTCTTCCTGCTCGCCCTCGTCTTCGCCTCCGCCCTCCGCGCCGGCTTCAGCCCGGCGCTCAACCCTCCGGCCTACGACCAGACCGACCTCCAGCGCATCGCGCAACAAGCCGCCGACCGCGCGCTCGAGAAATTCCCCCGCTCCGTCATCGCCCTGGTCGACCGCGACGGCCGCGAGCTCGCCCTCTTCCGCGCCAACGGCGAGCCCGCCGCCGGCATCACCGTCGAGGAGCGCTTCCGCGCCGTCTCCAAGGCCGGCACCGCCGTCTTCCTCAGCTCCAACGAGCAGGCCTTCACCCCCCGCACCGCCCTCTTCATCATCCAGCAAAACTTCCCGCCCGGCGTGCGCAATCGCCCCCCCGGCCCGCTGGTTGGAGTAGGCTTCTCGAATCTTGCGTATTCAGATATCAACTACTTTAGCTCCGCCACCGGCGACCGCATCCCGCTCACCCGCCTCACCGGCTCGCCCGGCGGCGTACCCCTCTACAAGGGCGGGCGCCTCTTCGCCGGCATCGGTGTCACCGGCGACGGCACCGAGGCCGACTTCGAGACCGAGCCCGCCTACCCCCTGGTCAACGGCAAGCCCGACTTCGACGAGGCCGTCGCCCTCGCCGGCCAGCGCGGCTACGCCCCGCCCGCCGCCATCCTCGGCTCCCGCGTCCTGATCGACGGCCTGCGCGTGCCCTACGTCGCCACCAAGCTCGTCCCCGCCCGCGTGCCCGGCACCGCGCCCGCCCCGGCCGTCCCCGCCCCGCCCGCGCCGCTCGCCTGGCCGACCGACACCCTCGGCGGCGTAAGCGGCCAACTCCGCGCGCCCATCATCGCCGACCCCGCGCCCGGCCTCCTCGGCGGCCAGCCGCGCCTCTCCGCCGCCGAGGTCCGCGCCATCCTCGCCGCCGCCGCCGCTCGCGCCCGCCAGACGCGCGCCGGCATCCGCCTGCCCGCCGGCCGCCCCGCCCAAGTCTTTATCAGCGTCGTGAGCAACCCCGGCGCGCCCGGCCAGCCGCCGGTCGTGCTCGGCACCTTTCGCACGCCCGACGCCACCCTCTTCTCCTGGGACGTCTCGGTCCAGAAGGCCCGCACCGTCGTCTACTACAACAACATCGACCCGCTCCGCGCCGTCTCCTCCCGCACCGTCGGCTTCCTCGCGCAAAAACATTTCCCGCCCGGCATCGCCGCCCGTCCCCCCGGACCGCTTTTTGGTGAGCAACTCGCCTTCTCCCTTCCCCTCCTCACCGGCGATCCGCTCCTCGAGCCCGAACTGCCCAACGGCATCACCGTCTTCCCCGGCGGCTTCCCGCTCTACCGCGCGGGCGTGCTGATCGGCGCCATCGGCGTCTCCGGGGACGGCATCGAGCAGGACGACCTCATCGCCGCTTCCGGCGCGGTCGGCTGGCACCCCAGCACCGCGCTCCGCGCCGACTACGATTTCGTCCGTGGCGTGCGCCTGCCCTACGCCAAGTTTCCCCGCGACGCCCAGCTCCGGCGCGAGGCCCGCCCCGTCACCCCGGGGCCCTGAGCCCGCCGCCCGGCGGCCGTCCACTCACTCCGCCACGGCCTCCGCAAACTCATCCAGCAGCCCGGCGAACTGCGCCGGCTGAAAATCCGGCACCGACTGCGCCGCGGCGAACAGGCGCTCCAGCGCGGACTCCGCCCCCTTCGCCGATCCCCTCGCCGACCACGCGGCCAGCAAACGATCCAGCCCCAGCACCAAACGCTCCGCCCGGTACGCCTGCTCCAGACGCGAGACCCCCGCCGCGCGAAAGTCCGCGCCCGCGCCCGCCAGACCACGCAACGCCTTCACCCCATCCCCGCTCGCCCAGCCCGCGTCCGCGCGGCGCGCCCACTCCCCGGCCTCCCCCTCCTCGCCACCCGCCAGATCGAGGTCCGACCAGCTCAGACTCGTCGCCCCCGCCGCCCGCCGCACCACCCAGGCCAGCGCCGCCTCCCGCTCGGCGCCCCCGCGCCCGTCCGGGCGCCCCGCCGCGCGCGCGGCCGCCACCTCCCGCCACGCCACCGCCTGCCCCACCAGCCACACCCGCGCCCCATCCCAGCCATGCAGCTCCCGCCAGTGCGGCGGCTCCGAAGCCAGCTGCCCATCGAGCTCAAAAATCAAACGCGGGTGCCGCCCCACCTCGACCAAGTCCGGCTCGATCACCTGGTGGCACGCCACGCAAGCCTCCGCGCGAGCCCGCGCCGAGCGCAGATCCCGCATCCCCGCCGCCACCTTTTGCGCGTGCGACAGATCCCTCCGCGTGTGCGTCCGCAACCAACTCTCCCGACTCTCGTGGCAACTCGCACACCCCACGCCCTCCTCCACCCGCAGATCCTCCCCGCGCAGCACCTCGGGCAGACCCGCCGCCGGAGCATGACACACCGTGCAGCTCAGACTCTCCCTCACGTCCCGGATCCCCAAAGCCTCGCCCATCCTCGCCGAGCGCGACGTCGCCAAAGTCCCAAACGCCCGCGCATGCGGATCCTCCCGCTCGAAAAACCCCACCACCCCCCGCACCGGCCCCGCCCCACCATGACAACCGCTCGTCGCGCACGACGCATTGCCCAGAATCTTTCGCACCAAGACCTCCTCCCCCCCTAGCGAGCCCGCGCGCGATGCGACCGTTGATAAAAAAACGCCCGCCAAGGGAATAAGCCATTTACGCATGATCTTTTTACGTATTACAAAACTCCGCGCAAACTCAACCGCTTGGCAACCGCTTAACCACCCCCCTCCCGGCCGCCGGCGCGCCCCCCACCTCCACCACACCCGCCATGCTCGCGCTCGACCTCACCCCCCGGGGCATCGCGTTGGCCCTCGGTTGCCTCCTCGCGGGCGCCCTGCTCGGACAACTCGCCCTCCTCCTCTACCAGAGCCTGCGCTCCGCCGCCCACGCCCGCGCCGCCCGCGCCCGCGAGCTCCAGCGCCTCGACCTCGAGATCCGCACCGCCCGACTCCGCCTCCAGACCGCCGAACAGGAAAAATCCGGCTGGAGCGGCGTGCGCAAATTCACCGTGGACAAAAAAGTCCGCGAGTGCGCCGACACCTTCTCCTTCTACCTCCGGCCCCACGACCGCCGCCCCATCGCCGGCTTTAAACCCGGCCAGTACCTCACCTTCCAACTCGCCATCCCCGGCTTGGGCAAACCCCTTGTCCGCTGCTACTCCCTCTCCGACTGCGCCCGCCCC
>JBILUB010000027.1:0-14320 GCA_044371245.1 Opitutaceae bacterium | reverse complement strand
GCCATCAACCACCTCCAGGGCAAAACCTTCCGCCTCCGCCCCGACTTCCCCTCCGGCGGCATCGCCGACTTCTCCCACTACCACGACGGCGAACGCGGCGCCAAAGTGAAGGTCCGCGCCAAGATCGAACAACGCAGCAAACACCAGTTCGCCATCACCGAGCTCCCCTTCGGCACCACCACCGAATCCCTCAAATCCTCGATCGAAAGCGCCATCGCCAAGGGCAAACTGAAGGTCAAACGCATCGAGGACCTCACCTCCGAGGCCGTCGAGATCCTCGTCGAGCTCGGCTCCGCCGCCGACCCCGAGAAATTCGTCGACCAACTCTACGTCTTCACCGACTGCGAGATCACCCTCTCCCCCGCCGCCTGCGTCATCGTCGACGACAAACCCCACTTCCTCGGCGTATCCGAAATCCTCCGACGCTCCGTCGACCGCGCCCGCGCCCTCCTCGGCCGCGAACTCGAGATCCGCCTCTCCGAACTCGAGGACCAGTGGCACGCCGACTCCCTCGAACGCATCTTCATCGAGGAGCGCATCTACCGCCGCATCGAGGCCGCCAAGACCTGGGAAGCCGTCCTCGCTGAAATCGAGGAAGGCCTCAAACCCCACCTCAAAAAACTCCGCCGCCCCCTCACCCCGGACGACCTCGTCCGCCTCACCGAGATCCGCATCAAACGCATCTCCGCCTACAACCGCTTCAAGGCCGACGAGGCCATCCAGGCCCTCGAGGCCGAGATGAAACGCGTCAAACACGACCTCGCCCACCTCACCGACTACGCCATCGCCTGGTTCGAGCGCCTCCAGGAAAAATTCGGCAAAGGCGCCAAACGCCGCACCCAGGTCGACGAGATCGAGCAGATCAGCGCCGCCGCCGTCGTCACCGCCAACCAGAAACTCTACGTCAACCGCGCCGAGGGCTTCATCGCGCTCAACACCCGCAAAGACGACTTCGAATACGTCCAGGACTGCACCCCCCTCGACGACGTCGTCGGCTTCATGGCCGACGCCACCTGCAAACTGGTCAAGGTCTCCGAAAAAGCCTTCCTCGGCAAAGACCTCGTCCACCTTCACGTGACCCCGCGCGACGGCGACGACCGCTACTACACCCTCGTCTACCAGGATAAGGAAAGCGGCAAGGCCTTCGCCAAACGCTTCCAGCTCGGCGGCATGACCCGCGAGAAGGTCTACAACCTCGCCGCCAGCGAAGGCTCCAAACTCCTCTTCTTCGACGAGACGAAAAACCCCGAGAGCATGCCCGCGAAGATCACCGTGTACCTCAGCGGCCGCTGCAGCGCCCGCGTCAAAGAGTTCAGCTTCGACCTCTCCGAACTCAGCATCGGTGGCCGCGGCAACAAAGGCGTCACCGTCACCGCCTACCCCGTGCGCGACATCCGCCGCGCCTGAGGCTCAGCCCTCGCCGCCCTCCTCGGCGAGCCTCAGCACCGCGCGCACCTGCGCGATCAGCCCCGCCAGCTCGTCCAGGATGGCCAGCAGCTCCGCGCGCACCCCCGCCCGCCACTCCGGCGTGCCGAGGCCCTGCTCGTCCGCCACGCCCAGCCCCGCCAAAGCGTCGCGCAGGTGACCCCGCGCCTTCTTCAGCCTGCTCAAGGCCGGCCCCGCCAGCAGCGGATCCGGCGGCCACTCCTCCGCATCCCGCGTCGTCCCCAGCGCGCCCGCCAGCTTGCCCCCGGCGATCAAGACCCCGTCCACCACCTCGCGCAAAGGATGCTCCAACCCCGCCTCCTCCCCCAGCCATCCCCGCTCGCGCAGCTCCCCCCTCATCCGCTGCGTCAGCTCCTGGCAACGCTCCACCAGCGGATGCCAGCGCTCCTCCTCAAAATTCTCCCCCGCCGCCCCCCGCTGCTCGTCACCCGCCTCCTTCGCCGCCTCCTCCGCGATCGCATACATCTCCTCCACCCAGGCCGCCCGCTCCGCCTCCTCCTCCGCCGTCGGCGGCTCCGACCGCGCCTCCCCCCGCTCCCGCCGCAGACGCTCCCGCTCCTCCTTCAAAATCTTCTCGTGGTCGGGCTGCTCCCCCGCGGCCAGCGCCCGCTCGATCCGCCCCTGCACCCGATCCAGCAGCAGATCCAGCCGCGCCTGCAACTCGTCCGCCCTCGCCTCCGCCGCGCTAGACGGCGCCTCCTCCTCCGGCTCCTCGGCCCGCGCCGGGGGAGGCGCCTCGCGCCCCAGCCTCCGCCACAACTCCACCAAGGCCCGCCCATTCGCCGCCCGCCTCCGCAGCTCCTCCTCCGCGCTCATCGCCCACGCCGCCTCACCCTCCATTTCGATCCGATACCGCACACTCTCCACCACCACCCTGCCATCCCGCTCCCCATACCACTCCAGATGCAGCCCATTGCCCCAACGCCCCACGACCCCCTCTCCCGCTCCACCCGCCTCCGCCGGAGAGCGACCCCGCTCCCGCACCCGCCGCGAAGCCGTGATCTCGCCCACCACCCCGCGCTGGCAGTCCGCCAAGCCCCCGCCCCGCGCCTCCCCCTTCGCCCGCGGCGCCGGATTGGTGAACCGCACCAGATGCCCCGCCACATCCCGCCGCGCATCTCCGATCAACTCGAGCCGCAGCGGCTCCTCTCTCCCGAGCAGCCACAGGCATCCCGTCACCCGACCCGGCACCCGGTTGTCGATCTCCCCGCGGACCAATTCCTCATCGATACGCCACGCCATGGGCCCGATTGTTACGCGGAAGCATCGGGCGCGCGAGCCCCTTATGTGATTTACCCGTCCGTTTGACCTCCCGCTCCCGCGCCCCTTCCCTGCGCCCCGCCCCCCCCGCCCTGATCCCCGCCGCACCCTCCCACCCGGCCCCCGAAAACCTGGAGTGGCAAATCGCCGGCCTCGCGGACGGCCCCGAGATCCTCGAGCTCATGCGCGCCTTCTACGCCGAGGAGCGGCTGCTCTTCGACGCGAACCTGCAAGGGCGCGCCCTCGACCGTCTGCTCGTCGACCCCGCCCTCGGCGCCGTCTACCTCCTGCGCGTGCCCGGCCTCCCCGGGCTCGCACCCCTCGGCCACCTCGTGCTCACCACCGGCCACAGCCTCGAACACGGCGGCGCCTACTACCTGCTCGACGAACTCTACCTCGACCCCCGCGCCCGGGGCCGCGGTCTCGGCCGCCAGGCCCTTGATCTGGCCGCCCGCCACGCCCGCTCCCGGCAAGCCCGCAGCCTCCGCCTCGAGGTCTCCCCGGCCAACCGCCACGCGCGTGCCCTCTACCAGCGCGCCGGCTTCGGCAGCACCCGCGAAACCATGAGCCTGCCCCTCGTTTAAAGACCGACTCGCCCCGGCTCTTTCCCAAACCCTAGGACCGTGAAACTCTCCCGCCGCCCCTTCGTTCGCGACACCACGCCCAATTCTCTGCGTGAGGCCCTCGCGCGGCTCGCCACGGTCCTGCTTCTTTCGACGCTCCTCGGGGCTCCGGTGCTCGCATTCCTCGCCTTGGCCGGCCGCGACGAAGGGTGGATGCGCGGCGCCCTCCTCTGCGCCCTCACCGCCGCGCTCCTGCTCGCCACCCGACGCCTCTGGCGCACCCGCCCGGTACCGCCCGCCGGCACCCCGTCGGACCACGAAGCCGCCCCCGCCAACTCGCCGGTAAACACCTCCCCGCCTCCGGCCCCCGCCGCGCGACCACGCATCCTTCTGCTCGATGCGTCCCTCAACGGACCCGGCGGCAACTCCTCCCGCCTGCTGGACCTCCTCGCCGCGGAGCTCGCGCCCCACGCCGATCTCCTCCGCTTCGCCCTCTCCGGCCCGCGGCCCCTGGATTTCGCCGCCCTCGAGCCCGCCCTCCGCGCGGCCGACGGCTTTGTTTTCGCCACCGGCACCCACTGGGATTCCTGGAGTTCGCCCCTCCAAGGTTTTCTCGAAGCTGCGACCCCGGCCGAGGCCGGCCCGCTCTGGCTGGGCAAGCCCGCCGCCGTGCTCGTCACCGAACACTCCGTCGGAGGCAAAGGCGTCCTCTCCCGCCTGCAAGGCGTGCTCGTCACCCTCGGCTGCAGCCTCCCGCCCCTTTCCGGTCTGGTGCTCTCCCGCGCGACCCAGCTCGCCCGCCGCGCGCCCGGCGGCACCGATGCGACCGAGGATTTCTGGTCCACCGCGGACCTCCCGATCCTCGCGCACAACCTCCTGCTCGCACTCGCGCACCGGACGCAGGGCTGGCGTACCTGGCCGGTCGACCGCAGCCACTTCCACCGCCCCTGGCTCGAGTCCACGCCGGACTAGCCGGGCGCTCGCCCTCCGCGGCCCGCCTTGCCCTTCCCCGCCCGCGCCACCCGTCTACCGGCCATGTCCTCACCTGCTCCCGCGGGCCTCGGGCCCGGGCTCGACGTCCTCTGCGTCGGTCTGCTCTGCGTCGACCTCGTGCTCTCGGTCCCGCGTCACCCCGGCCCGGATGAAAAGATCCGCGCCCACGCCCGACGCCTCGCTCCGGGGGGACCGGCGGCGGTCGCCGCCGTCCAGGTCGCCCGCCTCGGCGGCCGCGCGGCCTTCGCCGGCCTGATCGGCCCCACCACGTCCGATCCTTTCGCGGCCTTCCTGCGCGCCGCCTTGGTCGCAGCGGGCATCGACGACTCCCCGCTCCTTGAAGTCGCCGGCCATCCCACTCCCGTGGCCACGATTTGGGTCAAGCCCGACGCCTCCCGCAGCATCGTCTCCCACCAGGAGTTCCCAGCGCCCGCGTCGGAAGGGCCGCGGCCGAGTCCCGTGTTTCCCCCGGCGCGCGTACTCCTCACCGATGGTCACCGGCCGGAGTGGACCCAGGCCCTGCTCGCCCACAAACGTGCGCGGAACCTGCCCCTGGTGCTCGACGCCGGCTCGTGGACGGACTCCGTACGCGCCCTCGCCCCACACGCCGGGCAGCTCGTCGCCAGCGAAGCCTGCGCCCGCGCCGCGCTCGGGGGCGTGGACCCGGCCCACGCCACCCCGGCCTCGCTGCGCACCGCCCTGCTCGCGGCGCCGGACGCGACGGTGGTGGTCACCCTCGGCGCCCGCGGCGTGGTCTGGAGCGGGCCGGACGGGGCCGGCGCCCTGCCGGCCCATCGTATCGATGCGGTGGATACCAGCGGGGCGGGAGACGCTTTTCACGGAGCCTACGCGCTGGGCCTGGCCCGCGGACTCGACCTCATGGGCCGCCTCCGGCTGGCCTCCGCCGCCGGAGCCCTCGCCTGTACCCGCCCGGGGGCCTGGGACGCCGCGCCGACCAGCGCCGAGCTGGAACGCTTAGCCCCCTTGCCCTGGGCACCTTAGCGGGCTTTCCTCTCGGCCAAGCCAACCCCGCCATGAGCTCCTACTCCGACGAACCCGTCCTCGTGCCACCCGACGCCCGCCGCGACTGGAAACGCTGGGCCCTCGTGATCCTGGCCCTCGCCGCGACGGGCATCGTCGTGTATATCCCCATCGACCGCGCGAAGAAGGACGAGGCCGCCCACTACGCCCGCCGCGGGCCTCATGACGGCGTCCTTCTTCCGCTCGAGCTCAGAGGCGTCCCCCACACCCTGGAGCTCGCCTGGGCCATAAACCGCTTCGCGCCGGTGCTCGTCCCCCCGCCCCCGCCGGACATGACCCTGCACCTCAAGGGCAAGTTCGGGGCGGAAACCTTGAAATGGAACGCCCAGCTCGGCGCCTTCGGACCCACCGCCGCCTTCATCGATCCCTTCGGGCATTACAAGGTCTCGGTCCGTCTGGAAGAGGCGGGCGAAGTCCTCTGGAGCGACACGGTCTGGGCCTACGGGATCCACGATTCGCACGATCACGCACATTAAGACCGCGCCAGCCGACAGCGATCAGCCCCGACCCGGGGCCCCCTCGGCGCAAAGCGTTTCCCAGGTTTGCACCCGAGGGAGCCTACGGTAAACCTCCCGCCTCTTACGCGCGGACTGCGTCCGGATTCGTGGTTCGGGCGTAAGGGTCTTCAATGCTCTCGCGCCTCTACGAATGCAGCGTCCTCCACGCCCGGCGATCGCCCCGGGCGCACCGCTTTTCGTACCGGCTTTTCTTCCTCGCGATCGATCTCGACGAGCTTCCGACCCTGGCGCGGAAACTTAAGCTGCTCCGCATCGATCGTCCCGGGCTGCTCTCCCTCCACCAGCGCGACTACCTGCCCCTGGGAGAGACGGCCTTCAACTCCTCGGCCGAGACGCCCGCCCGGTCCACCGCGGCCGACTCCACCTCCATAAAGGATCGCGTGCGGGCCCTGCTCGAGTCCCGACAGATAAACCTGCCGGACGACGCCCGCGTGCTCCTGCTCACCCTCCCCCGCATGTTGGGTTATCAGTTTAACCCCGTCTCCTTTTTCTTCGTGTCTTCAAGCGCGGGTGCTCCCCTGGCCGCGATCGCCGAGGTGACGAACACATTTCGGGAGACCAAGCCCTTCGTGCTCGGTCCGGAGACCTTACAAACAGAACCCGGCCTCGGCCCCGCCTTTCGCCTCCGCGTCCCGAAGTTCTTTTACGTGTCTCCCTTCTCGGATGTCGACGTGGAGTTCGATTTTCGGCTCCACCCGCCCGGCCGCCGCCTCGTCCTTCAGATTGACGACTACGAGGGCGCCCGGCGCAGCCTGGTGAGCACGGTGACCAGCCGGGGCGAGCCGCGCGCGATAAGCGATCGGGCCCTGGCCTGGTTTTCGCTCAAATACCCCTTCGTTACCCTCGGCGTAATCTGCGCGATCCACTGGGAGGCGCTCCGCCTGTGGTGGAAGCGCGTGCCCTGGTATGCGAAAGCGGCTCGCGCCCAGGACCAGCGCGACCTCCGGCGGCCCCACGGCTCCCTGCTCAAGACCACGGCACCGGCCATCACCTCCGCCCGCGCACCCTGAACGCCGCACCCGCCCTTTGATTTATCCTTTCAGACCATGAGCCAAGAACCCACCGCGCCCGTCGCCGACGCCCTCGAGTCCTCCGCCTTCTTGGCCGCTCCGGACCAGTGCGGCCCCCTTTGCCGCCGCCTCGTCCTGCGCGCCTTTCGCGACATGCGCCAAGGCCGCCTGCTGCTCGAACTACCCGAAGGCGGCCGCCTCGAGTTTGGCTCCCGCGCCCACGCCGAGGCGACGAAGCTGCCCCTCGGCCTCTCCTCCTCGGCCTCGATCCGGGTGCGAAGGCCCGCTTTCTTCAGCCGCTGCGTGCTCGCCGGCGACATCGGCTTCGCCGAGTCCTACCTCGACGGGGACTGGGACACGCCGGACCTCGTCGCCGTGATCGCCTGGTTCATCCTCAACGTCGAACACGCGCCCACCCTCTCCGGTTCGCGCCGCCAGAGCGGCGGCTCCTGGTTTATCAACTGGCTGCGCGTCGCCAACCGTCTCGGTCAACTCCTGCGACCAAACTCCCGCTCATCCGCGCGTCGCAACATCGCCGAGCACTACGACCTCTCCAACGACTTTTTCCGCCTCTGGCTCGACCCCTCGATGATGTACTCCAGCGCCCGCTGGCCCGCCGCCTCGCCCCAACTCTCCCTCGAGGACGCGCAACGCGAGAAAAACGAGGCCCTTTGCCGCTCCCTCCGTCTCACCCCCTCGGACCACCTCCTCGAGATCGGCACCGGCTGGGGCGGCTTCAGCCTGCACGCCGCCGCCACGCACGGCTGCCGCGTGACCACGCTCACCATCTCCCGCCAGCAGTACGATCTCGCGCGCGAGCGCGTCGCGGCCGCCGGCCTCTCCGACCGGGTCGAGGTCCGATTCGAGGACTATCGCGACCACGCCGGCACCTACGACAAAATCGTGTCGATCGAGATGATGGAGGCGCTCGGCCACCGCTATCTGCCCGTCTACTGCGAAGTGCTCTCCAGTCGGCTGAAACGCGACGGCCTGCTCGCGCTCCAGTTTATCACCTGCCCGGACGACCGCTACGCGCAGATGCGCCGGGGCGTCGACTTTATCCAGAAACACATCTTCCCCGGCTCGCTCCTGCTCTCGCTCAATCGGGTCAACCAAGAGCTCGCCCGCGCCGGAGGCTTCGTGCTCCACCGGTTGGAGGACTTCGGTCCGGACTACGCCCGCACCCTCCGCCTCTGGCGAGAAGCCTTCGAGGCCCGGCGCGAAGAGGTCCTCACCCTCGGCGGCTTCGACGAACGCTTCCTGCGCAAGTGGCGCTACTATCTGGCCTACTGCGAGGCGGCCTTTGCCATGCGCAACATCTCCGTCGTTCAGACCCTGCACTCGCGGGCCAACAACATCCGCTTCTGAGTCCGCGCCGCCGCGCCGACCGCGCCCCGGCCCCGGCGGCAAGCGCGCGAGCCTCCCGCCACTTTTCCCACCCTCCGCATCCCATGACCTCACTCCGCATCCTCTTCTCCCTCGTGCTCGTCGGCATGCTCGGGATGATCGTGTGGGCCAGCTCGCGCTGTGCGCTTTTTGATATCCCGCGCGAGGTCTTCACCCATCCCTGGTTTATCACCACCCTCGTCGACGCCTACCTCGCCTTCATCGCCTTTTGGGTCTGGGTCGCCTGGAAGGAGGGCACGCTCGCCGCCCGCGTGCTCTGGCTGCTCACCATCCTCCTCTGGGGTAACCCGGCCATCGCGCTCTACATGCTCCGGGAGCTCGCCCGCGTGGGCAGGGAGGGCGGTGGGCTCGACGCCGTGTTCACCCGCCGCCGCCCGGGCGATCTGCTCCTTCCCGGCGTCCTCCTCGTGCTCGCGATCGCCGTCTACATCCTCGGCGCGAAGAACCTTCTCTTCGCGTGAGCGATTCGTCGCAGGGCACCACGCCACCGCCGCCGGCCCGACCCGGCTTCTGGCGCCGCCGCGTGCGCGAACCTCTGCTCGCCCTCCTCACCCAGGGCGCGACCCCCGAGGGCCTCGCCCGTACCCTCGCCTGGAGCTCCGTCTGCTCGATGTTCCCTTTTCTCGGCACCACCGCGCTCCTCAACCTCGCCGTCGGCCAGGCCCTGCGCCTAAACCACGCCCTGATGCAGACCCTCAACCAACTCCTCGGGGGCCTCCATCTGCTCATGATCCTTGTCTACGTGCGCCTCGGTGAGTCGCTGCTCGGCGCCGAGGGCGAACGCTTCAGCATCGTGGAAATGATCGGCGCCTTCGGCGAGCTCACCTTCGCCGATTTTCTCCGTCGCTTCGGGATGGCGGGCCTGCACGCGCTGCTCGCCTGGGCCCTGACCGCGCCCGTGCTGTATTTGGTCGTTTACTACATCGCCCGGCCGGCGCTCCGGCGCCTGGCCCTCCTCGTGCCCGCGCCCAGTCCCCGATGAATCCCTTCCTTCTCTCCCTGCTCGCCTTGCTCGTCTGCGCCACGGTCTTCGCCGCGTCCTATCGCGTCGCCCGGCGGATCGACAACTACGGGATCGTCGACATCGTCTGGTCCTACGCGTTTGGACTTGTCGCCCTGCTCTACGCCGCACTGGCCGCGGGCTGGTTGCCCCGCCGGGTGCTGATCGCGGCTCTCGTCACCACCTGGAGCCTCCGTCTGGGCACCTACCTCTACCGCCGCGTCATGGGGCACCACCCGGAGGAAGACGGTCGCTATCGCGAGATGCGGACCCGCTGGGCCGGACACTTCCACGTGGAGATGTTTAAGTTTTACCAGTTTCAGGCCCTTTCGGTCGTCATCCTCGCCACCCCGTTTCTCCTCGCCCTCGGACGCGCCGAACCCCGCTTCCTTCTCTTGGACTGGCTCGCGCTCGGCCTCGTCCTTGCCGCCCAAGCGGGCGAATCCGTGGCCGATGCGCAGCTGGCAGCTTTCAAAAAAGATCCGGCCAACCGCGGCCGGGTTTGCGAGGTCGGCCTCTGGGCGACGAGCCGGCATCCGAACTACTTTTTCGTTTTCCTTACCTGGCTGGGTTTCTCGCTGTTTGCGCTCCCCGCATCGTGGGGCTGGCTCGGCCTGATCGCACCGGCCGCCATCCTTTACCTGCTGCTCTTTGTCACCGGCATCCCCATGACCGAGGCGCAGGCGCTCCGCAGCAAAGGCGAGGCGTACCGGGACTATCAGTCCAGGGTGTCGCCTTTCATCCCCTGGTTCCCCCGCCGGACACCCCGCTGAGCCGAGCACGCCCCCCGCCCGCCTACCCGCGATTTCATCCGATGATCGATTCACTCCTGGAAAAAAACCTCCTGCCCGACCGCCTGGTCCGCTTCGGCATCCGGCGCCTGCTCGCCCGTCGTATCCAAGAAGAATCTACGCGATACGACCCCGCCGCCTACGTCGCCGACCTGCGCACCCGCGCCCTCGCGGAGCAGACCGCCGCCGCCAACGAACAACACTACGAGGTGCCCACACCCTTCTACCGGTACTGCCTCGGTCGACGCCTGAAGTACTCCGGCTGCCTCTACCCGACCGGACGCGAGACGCTGGATGAGGCCGAGGAGCACATGCTCGCCCTCTACGTCGAACGGGCGCAGCTCGCCGACGGCCAGCGTATCCTGGAACTTGGCTGCGGCTGGGGCTCCCTCTGCCTCTACAACGCCGAGCGTTTCCCCGCCGCCCGCATCACCGCCGTCTCCAACTCCCGCACCCAGAAGGAGCACATCGACACCGAGGCACGGAAACGCGGCCTCGGCAATCTCCGCGTCATCACCTGCGACATCAACAGCTTCGACATCGAGCCCGGATCCTTCGACCGCGTGGTCTCCGTCGAGATGTTTGAGCACCTGAAGAACTACGAGCTGCTTTTCCGCCAAATCGCGCGCTGGCTCCGCCCCGGCGGCCTGCTCTTCACCCACATCTTCACCCACCACCGACTCAGCTACCATTTCGTCGCGCGCGACACGTCCGACTGGATGAGCCGGTACTTTTTCACCGGCGGTCAGATGCCGGCGCACGATCTCCTCCCCCGCTTCCAGGACGACCTGAAACTGGTCGAAGACTGGCGCGTGAACGGCCGCCACTACCAGCGCACCGCCGAGCATTGGCTGAACAACATGGACGCTCATCGCGCCGAGATCCTGCCCCTGTTTCGTGACACTTACGGGCCCGATCAGGCCGAGAAGTGGTGGGCCTACTGGCGCACCTTCTACATGGCCTGCGCGGAGCTCTGGGGCTACCGAAACGGCGAGGAGTGGCTCGTCAGCCACTACCTCTTCCGCAAGCCCTGAGCCCCCCGCCCGCGCCGTCCTGTTTGACGCAGAATCCTCCCCGCTCACCCCATGTCGCTGCGAGTCGCCAGCATCGCCCTTCTCGTGGCCGATTACGATGAGGCGCTCGCTTGGTTTACCACCAAGCTCGGCTTCATCCTCGTCGAAGACACCCCGCTCGGTCCCGACAAACGCTGGCTCCTCATCGCAGCCCCTGCCGACAAAGGTCCGGGCGAGGGAAACCCAGGCTGCCATTTGCTGCTGGCCCGTGCCGCCGACGCCGAACAAAAGGCCCAGATCGGCCGTGCCGCCGGCGGGCGCGTGGCCTTTTTCCTCCAAACCGACGACTTCGCCCGCGACCACGCCGCCTTCCTCGCCCGCGGAGTAAAGTTTCTGGAGGCACCCCGACAGGAGACCTACGGCCGCGTGGCCGTTTTTGCAGACCTGTACGGCAACCGCTGGGACTTGATTCAGCCTTCCCCCCTCCTGAGCGCCGGTCGCACGATCTAGCCGGAACGAGGGCCGCCTAAAGTCCTCGATTACAGGCGGAAAACACCCCAGCGCCTACAGCGCGGCCTCTCGCGTGTCGAACTTCCGAGTCTCGCACCGTGAGCGCTCCCACCTCCGTTCTTCCCCCGCCCCTGAAGCAAGCCGCGCAGAATCTGCCCTCGGCCGCCCGCATCTTTGCGTGTCTTCAGGTAAAACTGCAAAGTCCCCTCGCCGGCCTGGACGACATCGTGGACCTCGTGAAAATGGACCCGGGCCTCGCTTCGGCCGTCGTGCGGGCCGGCAACAGCGCGACCCACCGCCAAGGCGAGCCCCTCGAATCGGTCAACGACGCCATCAACCGCGTCGGCCTGCGCGAAGTGCATCGTATCGTCGGCATAGCGGTCGCCGGGCAGCTCTTCCTCGCCAACCTCCCACTCTATAAAATCTCGGGCGCCCTGCTCTGGGAAAACTCCCTGGCGACGGCGGTGGCCATGAGCGTCTTGTCCCACGCCGTCGGAGACGATGAGCGCCCCGCCTACACCCTCGGCCTGCTCCGCCCCACCGGTCGCCTCGTCCTGCAGCGGGTCGCCCTCAGCTCCGAACGAAATCCCGGCCCCCCGCCCACTCCCTCGCCCTCCCACCCCGCGGCCGAGACGGAGTGGGAAAAGACCCACTTCCACCTCAGCAACACCGACGTCACGGCCCACCTGCTCGAATCCTGGCACTTCACCGCGCCCCTTTGCGACGCGGTCCGGCACCACCTCCGCCCCGAAGCATGCCCTGGCAACGCCCGTCTCGCCGCCCGCCTCCACCTCGCCTGCTGGATCGCCGCCACCCTCGGCAAAGGCCTGCCAGGCGAGCTCGCCCGCTGGCGCGCGACCCCGGAGATGACCGCGCTCGCCGGCCTGCCGCCGGAGGCGACCCAAGAGTGCACCGTCGACACCCGCGACGAACTGAACCGCCTCGGCGCCTTGGTCCGCGCCCCCGCCGCCGCCTGATCGACCACGATCTCCGTTCGCGCCCCGAGACAGCCACGGCCGCGACCCCGCGAAGCACCCACCCCACCTAGGACCGGGCTGGTCGGCGCCGCCTTTTCGCTTGCGACAGGCGCCTGCGCCGGAAGGGTGACGCGCCGGCTCCCCGCCGACCGTCCTCCCACTCCGGCTCCCCCTCTCCCCGCTCTCATGGCCGCCGCCTACACCGAAGCCTCGATCAAGACCCTCTCCCCGCTCGAACACATCCGCCTGCGACCCGGCATGTACATCGGCCGCCTCGGCAACGGCTCCCATCCGGAAGACGGCATCTACGTCCTGCTCAAGGAGACGATCGATAACTGCATCGACGAGTTCACCATGGGCTTCGGCAAAAAGATCGAAGTCGAGCTCCTGGACCGGACCCTGCGCGTCCGCGACTACGGACGGGGCATACCGCTGGGGAAACTCGTGGACTGCGTCTCCATCATCAACACCGGCGCCAAGTACGACTCCGAGACCTTCCAAAAAGCCGTCGGCCTAAACGGCGTCGGCCAAAAAGCCGTCAACGCCCTCTCCTCCCACTACCGTGCCCAGGCCATCCGCGACGGTCAGACCAAAATCGTCGAGTTCGTGGGCGGCAAACTGACCAAGGAAACCAAGATCATCGCCGCCGAAGCCGGCGCCCGCAACGGCACGCTCGTCGAGTTCACCCCGGACACCGCCCTCTTCGGCGCCGACTTCCGCTTCCGCCTCGAATTCATCGAGGAGATGCTCTGGAACTACGCCTACCTCAACCGCGGCCTCACCCTGGTCTTCAACGGCAAGGCCTACCGCTCCGAACACGGCCTCCGCGACCTCCTCACCAAAAAGCTCACCGGCGAGCCCCTCTACCCCCTCATCCACCTCGAGGGCGAAGACATCGAGGTCGCCCTCACCCACGCGGCCCACTACGGCGAGGAGTACTACTCCTTCGTCAACGGTCAGCACACCACCATGGGCGGCACCCACCTCGCCGCCTTCCGCGAGGCCTGCGTCCAGACCCTGCGCAACTTCTTCAAAAAAGAATACGACGCGTCCGACATCCGGCAGTCGATCGTCGCCGCCGTGTCCATCCGCGTGCAGGAACCCGTCTTCGAATCCCAGACCAAGACCAAACTCGGCAGCGCGGACGTCGGCCCCAAGGGCCCGAGCGTGCGAAACTTCGTATCCAACTTCCTGGGACAACAGCTCGACAACTTCCTCCACCGCAATCCCGCCGTGGCCACCGAGCTCCGGCGCAAGATCGAGGAGAGCGAGCGCGAGCGCAAGGAACTCGCCGGCATCCGCAACCTCGCCCGCGAACGCGCCAAAAAAGCCTCCCTCCACAACAAAAAGCTCCGCGACTGCCGGGCGCACCTCGGCACCAAGGACAAACGGGCCGAGGAGAGCTCCCTCTTTATCGTCGAAGGCGACTCCGCCGCCGGCTCCCTGACCGCCTGTCGCGACGTTCACACCCAAGCCGTCTTCGCCCTGAAGGGTAAACCGCTAAACACCTACGGCCTCACCAAAAAAGTCATCTACGAAAACGAGGAGTTTCACCTGCTGCAAAGCGCGCTCAACATCGAGGACGGCATGGACGGCCTGCGCTACAACAAGGTGATCATCGCCACCGATGCCGACGTCGACGGCATGCACATCCGCCTGCTCCTTATCTCGTTTTTCCTGCAATTCTTCCCCGAGCTGATCACCCAGGGACACCTCTTTGTCCTCGAGACTCCGCTCTTCCGCGTCCGAAACAAAAAGGAGACGCGCTACTGCTACTCCGAAGCCGAAAAA
>JBILUB010000270.1:0-4028 GCA_044371245.1 Opitutaceae bacterium | reverse complement strand
GATCGCGCAAGATGTTGAACCAGATGGCGAGCGCAGCGACCCGAAGGCGCACCTGGAAGGTGCGTCGAGCGGTCGATGCGCTCGCTAGGTGGTCAAGAGGTTGCGCGAGATGAGCTGCGGCTACTGCCGGTTCTAGGTTTAGACGCCCGCCCCGCGCGCCCCCGGCCCCCGGGCTCAAACCGCGTCGTGGAAAGGTGAATACTTGGCCAACTCCTCCGCCACCCGCCGGTCGCTCCGGCACCGCGGCATCTTATTTTGCCCGCCCCATTTCCCGTTCGCCCGCTGCCACTGCTCGAAGACCCCGGGCATGACCAGGCGCACGATCGGGGACAACAAACCCCCTCCCCGCCGCTTCGCCTCGTAGTCGTCGTTCAGCCGCTGCAACTCCGCGTCCAGAAGCGGCTCCAGCACCGGCCCCGTCGGATTGATCTCGCTGCCCGCCCGCAGCTCGATCCACCACTCGTGCCGGCCCCGCCTCCGCCCCGCCGCCGGATCCGCGAACACCGGCGCCACGTGGAAATTCACCACCTGCCAACCCCGCCGCGCACACACCGCCGTCAACGCATCCGTGAGCTCCTTCTCGATCACGTGCTCCCCAAACGCGCTCAACTGCAGCGAGGTCCGCCCCGTGTAGACCAGGCGCGGCGGCTCCGTCGAAACGAAGCGCACCACATCCCCGATCACATAACGCGCCAACCCGCCCGGCGTCGTCATCACCAACACATAGTCCACCCCCGTGCGCACCCCCTCCAGCGGCAACGCCTTGCCCCCCAGCTGATCCAGCCGGCCCTCGTCATAATCCGCCAAAGCCAGAAACTCGTAGTGGATGCCCGCGTCCGCCATCAGACGCAGCCCCGCCTCCGGCTCCGCATCCTGCGCCGCGATGAATCCCTCCGAAGCCGGATACACCTCGTGGAAATTCACCCTCGGCCCGCACACCGCCCGCAGCTCCCCGGCGAAGGGCCCCACCGGCACGCCCCCGTGCACCAGACACTCCAGATTCGGCCAGACCTCGCGCAGCGTCCGCGGACGCCCACCCCGGCGCCGCCCCGCCTCATCGAGCACCGCGGCCGCCAGGATCAACACCCAGCTGGGGATCCCCGCGAGCAAACGCACATCCCGCCCCGCGCAGCGCTCCGCGATCGCCGCGATCTTCGCCGGCCAGTCCCCCATCTGCGCGATCTCCCGCCCCGGCTCGTACAAATGCCGCTCCGCCCAGCCCGGCAGATTCAGCGCCGTGATCCCGCTCAGATCCCCCGCCAACACCCGCCGCGGCGCCGCCTCGGGCAGGGGCGACAGCTCCGTCGCCCCGCCCAGAAACAAATGCCGCCCGCGGAAAATCCCCGCCCCCGCCCGCGCCGAGTAGAAAAACAAGGACTCCAGCCCCGCCCGGCGGAAATGCGCGAGCAGCGCCCGCGTGACCGGCAGATACTTCGTCCGCCCCGCCGTCGTGCCCGAGGACACCGCGAAAAACTCGCAGGCCCCCGGCCACAGCACCCCCGCCTCGCCCCGCTTCATCCGCTCCACAAAAGGCAGGAAACCCTCGTAACTGCGCAGCGGCAGGCGCTCCCGCCACGCGCCCTCCGACATGCCCGTCTCGATCCCGTGGGTCACCCCGTAGACCGTACCCGCCATCGCCCGCCGCAGCGCCCGCGCGTGCCGCGCCTGCGCCTCCCGCGCGCCACTTCCCTGCCGCAGACGACGAGCCACCCGCGCGCTCCACACACTCGCGCCGAAAGCGACCAGAGACTTGGGCGGATACAACATCGCTCCCGACTTGCCAGCCGGTGGCGCGAGCAAGCCCGCCCCCGAAGTCGCCGCAAGGAGATTCACGCCGCCTCCAACGATTTGCGGCATTTCAATCCGCGATAGAACGCCGCGATCCAGGGCAAAAAATTCTCCCCGTGAAAGATAAGCGACGCGTGCTGCACCGGCGCGCCACCCGCGTTTCGCACCACCGCCACCCGCCCACGCGGAAAAAACGCCGTGCAAGACCGCTCCAGCGCGGCCCGGCCCGGCGCCCGCGCGCCCAGCACCGCATCCTCCTTCTCCGCATAGAGCAGCAGCGCCGGACACTCCGCCAAGGGCAGCAACTCCGGTGTGAGATACGTCGAGGGACAGGCCATCTCCCGCATCGCCCGCACCCGCGCGACCGCCCCCTCGACCGACACCCCGTTGATCGCCGCCCGCACCCCCGCGCGCAGCTCCCTCAGCTCGGCCCGGGTCAACAAACCCGCCAGCGCCGCCCGATTCTGCGAGCCGGCCTCAAACATCCGCACAAACACCGCCCGCGCCCGCTCCACCGCCGCCGCCCGCTCCGCTTCCGGTCGCGTCATCACCGGCTCGAGCGCGCGCCCGAGCAAGGTCTCCGGGCGCCCACCGCCCACCGGCAGCAGGTCCGCCGCCCCGCAGACCGGACTGACCAGCAGCAGACCCGCGATCCGCGGCGCCGCGCCACCCGCCAGCCGGGCCCGCCGCAGCCAGTCCAGCACCAGCCCCGCGCCGAAACTCACCGCCAGCACCACCGGGCGCGCCCCCTCCCGCGCCCCGATCTGCTCCACCAGATCGTCCAGCTGCGCGGCCAGCAGGGACACCGAAAAATCCTCCGCCGCGTAGTCCACGTAGTACAGCGCCCCGCGGCGCGATAAGTATTCACGCAGCAGATACACCTGCTCCACCGCGCCCGGCACGAAGCCTCCCAGCACCAAGGTCGGGCGTCCGCCCACCCGCCCCTCCCTCCGTACCCGGGCCAGCGCGCTCGGCGCCGCCTCGCCCCGCGCCAGCGCCGCGCGCACCCTCGGTCCCGCGTCCGCCGCCAGGTTTTCCAGGCGGGGCGGCCGCAGCCGGCGTCCCGCCTCCCGCAGCCAGGCCCGCAGCGGGAGGGCCGGCCCGACCCGGATCAGTTGAGCCAACAAGGCGCGCGCACCCTCGGACGGCGCGGGCGGAGGAGGGAGAGGGGAGACCGGCATGGCGGGGCGCACCCATCCAGCTCCCCGGACAGCCCGCCGCGGCAAGCCCCCGCCCTCGCCGACACCCCGACTTTACCCGGCCGTCACCGCCCCGTCACCCTCCGCGCGCCGCGCTTGGCGCCGCCCGCCCGTCCGCTTTAGCTCGGCCCGCCCACGCATGCTCCCGACCATCCTTTTCGAGGACGACGTCCTCATCGCCTTTGACAAGCCGAGCGGTCTGCTCATCGCCCCCGACCGCTGGGACAAGGCCCGCCCCAACCTGATGAAACAGGTGCACGCCCGCCTCGGCGAACACGTGGCCAACGCACACCGGCTCGACGCCGACACCTCCGGCGTCGTGCTCTGCGTGAAGGACAAACCCGGCCTCGATTTTGTCTCCGGCCAGTTCCAGTCCAAGACCGCCCGCAAAACCTACCACGCGCTCTGCCACGTGCCACCGATCGAGCAGGCGATGAAGATCGGACGCACCCAGCGCGACGAGGCGGGGCGGCTGCCCGACGACTTCACCGTCGACCTCGCCCTCGGCGAGGACGAGACCCAGCCCGGCCGCATGCGCGTCTTCAAACGCCGCGGCGGCAAAGCCTCGACCACGCTCTTCCGCACCCTCGAGCGCTTTCACGATCGGCGCGGCCGAGCCTTTGCCTGGGTGGAGTGCACCCCCCTCACCGGACGCACCCACCAACTGCGCGTTCACCTCGCCGCCGCCGGCGCCCCCATCCTCGGCGACCCCTTCTACGGCATGCCCGAGGTGGAGCTGCGCCTCTCGGATCTCAAACGCGGCTACAAGGGCAAGGACGAGGAGCGCCCCCTGCTCGAACGCCTGGCGCTCCACGCCAGCGCGCTCACCATCACCCATCCGCGCGACCGCACACCGACCACCATCACCGCCGCGCTGCCCAAGGAGTTTGAGGTGGCGCTCAAATACCTGCGCAGATTCGCGACCCCCGCCGTCGCCGGCGGCTAGACCATTTCAAATGGAGTTATAGCCGACAGTTAAACCCAAGGTAGCGCAGGCTTCCAGCCTGCTCGCTCGTGCAGACTGGAAGTCTGCGCTACGAG
>JBILUB010000271.1:0-4028 GCA_044371245.1 Opitutaceae bacterium | reverse complement strand
ACGCAGCCGATGGCGAAGTTTCACCGGGGGCGGGGCTCAGGGGGCGGGGGCCGGGCGGGGCCAGAGCCGCAGGGTGACTTCGCCGTCGGGGAGATTTTGAAGGGGGCCGGGGCGCGGGGGGGAGGCGGGGTCGGGTGGTTTTTGACCAAGGTAGTCGAGGGCGCCTTCGAGCTCGGGCAGGGGGGGGACGGGCTGGGAGTTGATCGCTTCGGAGCGGGCGAAGCGGAGCCATCCGCCGAGGCCGCGGAAGGCAAAGCCGCCTTGGGCGAGGGCGCCGTTTTCGATGATGTGGGTGCCGGGAATCTGGGCGCGGGAGGAGTGGTCCTGGCCGGTGAAGGCGCGCCAGTTTTCGAGGGTGAGGTAGCCGGTGTCGGCGGCGGCGGGGTCGAGACCGGCGAGTGCGGCGCGGCGGGTTTGCGGCGGGATGGCGGCCACGCCGTCGTTGAGGTTGAGGTGCCAGAGTCGGGTGAGGTCGATCTGGAGCTGCCACTGGGTGCGGGCGAGGTAGAGGTTGTGGTCGCTGTGGTTGGCGGAGCTGGTGGGCGAGGGGAAGGGGAGGGAGATGGCGCCGCCGCCGTTGTCGATGAAGAGGTTGTTGAGCACGCGCACGCGGTGGGTGCCGACCGGGGTGGGCGCATCGCCGCGCTCGCGGTCGGTCCAGCGGCGGTCGGTGACGGTGCGGGCGTGGATGCCGAGCTGCCGATTAAGCGCGACGAGGTTATGCGCTATCAACACGTCGGAGGCGTCGTGCAGGTAGATGCCATCGCCCTGGTTCTCGGCCACGATGTTCCAGGCGGCGATGCCGGGGCCTCCGCCGAGTTCGAAGAAAATGCCGGCGCCGCCGTTTCCGTGCACGAAGTTCCGCTCGACGCGGGCGCCGGTGTAGACGTTGTCCAGCCAGATGCCGTAGGCGTCGTTGTCGTGGACGTGGTTGCCCTCGATGCGGACGTCGTAGGCGAAGTGGAGCTTGATGCCGGCGGCCTCGGGCGCGGTGTGGCCCTGCCAGTTGGAGCCGCGTACGATGTTGCCTTCGATGCGCACGCCGGGGGCGCGGTAGCCGGCGATGCCGCCGGCACCGTTGGCCTCGAGGACGTTGGCCCGCACGAGGTGACGGCCGTGGTCGGCGGGGGCGGGCTGCAGGCCTTCGGGGTCGCGACCGCCCTCGATGCCGAGATCGAGGCCGAGCGCGGCGTTTTCGCGGATGAGGTTGTTTTCGATGATCCAGTCGTGGCCGGAGCGGGTGCCGAGGGCGCCGGCCTGGGGGTAGCCGCGGTCGTCTTTCAGCCAGAAGCCGGAGGGAAACTGGCCGGCGGCATGCTGGATGACGAGGCCGCGGACGACGAGGTGGCCCAAGCCGCGTAGTCGTGGAGCGAATACGCGCTCGCGGGCGGCGGCCTCGACCAGCCGGGGCCGTGGTCCGGGCGGGAAGCGCACGAGCACCCGGTCGGTGTCGGGGTCGTACCACCAGGTGCCGGGGGTGGCCGCGGCCGCGGCGCGGGAGCGCGCCTGGGCCAGGCGCCGGCCGTCGGCGAAGAGCAATCCGCAGGTCAGGCCCGGGAGGCGGCGGATCGGGGTGCGGAAGGGTTGCCAATGCGTCTCGTAGCCGAGGTCGCCGAGGGGGTGGGAGGAGAGGCCGTCGGGTTCTTCGCGCCAGGGGCCCGGGAGGGGATCGGAGCCCGAGAGGACGGCGATCTCGCCGGGGGCGCCCTCGTAGGTGATGGGCAAACCGGGTTCGCCGCCGGCGGCGGGGGCGACGCGTTCGCGGTAGGTGCCGGCGTGGATCCGGATGGTGTCGCCGGGGACGGCGTGGTGTGCGGCCGGGGCGACGCTGCGGAAGGGCCGGGCCTCGGTGCCCGGGCCCTCGTCATCGGCGGCGGGGTGTTGCTGGGCGACGATCCAGAGGCGGGCGGCGGGCGCGAGCGCCGGAGTGGCGAGCAGGACGAGGACGAGGAGGCGGAGTGCGCGGGGGATCATGGGCTCCGAGGTGCGCCGCCGTCGATCGGTCGGTGGGATCAGGCGTGGGGCTCGACGAGTTCGACGAGCTCGATGCCGTGGGCTTCGAGGCCGACGAGTTTGCGGGGGCTGCCGGTGATGAGCCGGATGCGGTGGAGGCCGAGGGCGCGCAGGATCTGGGCGCCGATGCCGTAGTCGCGCAGATCCATGCCGGGAGCGGGGGCGCCGGGGGCGGCGGGTCCGAGGCGGGCGAGGAGGGTCTCCGCGGGGTTGAGCGGCTCCATGTAGAGAATCGCGCCGCGGCCTTCGCGGGCGATGGCGCGCAGGCTGGCGGCGAGCACGTCGCCCGGAGTGCCGCAGGAGAGGCCCCCGAAGACGTCGGCGAGGACGTTGGCGCTGTGCACGCGGACGAGGGCGGGGGTGGTGGGATCGAGGGTGCCGAGGGTGAGGGCGAGGTGGTGGCGGCGGTCGAGGCGGCTGCGAAAGAGGTGCGCGGTGAACTCGCCGTGGGCGGAGGCGAAGGCGCGTTCGCCGATTTTCTCGACGAGTTTGTCGCTTTTGAGACGGTGGGCGATGAGTTGCTCGATGGAGATCATGCGCAGGCCGTGGCGGCGTTTGAAGGCCACGAGCTGGGGGAGGCGCTGCATGGTGCCGTCGTCGTTGACGAGTTCGCAGATGACGCCCGCCGGCTCGAGGCCGCCGAGGGTGGCGAGGTCGACGGCGGCCTCGGTGTGGCCGGCGCGCTCGAGGACGCCGCCGGGGCGGGCGCGCAGGGGGAAGACGTGCCCGGGCTGCACGAGTTGATCGGGGGTGGAGGAGGGGTCGGCGAGGAGTTTGATCGCGACGGCCCGGTCGTGCGCGCTGACGCCGGTGGTGACGCCGGCGGCGGCGTCCACGCTGACGGCGAAGTCGGTGCGGTGCACTTCGCGGTTACGCGCGACCATGGGGCCGAGGCCGAGGCGGTCGAGTTGGTGGCCGAGCATGGGCACGCAGACGATGCCGCTGCCGTAGCGGATCATGAGGTTGATCGTCTCCGGGGTGGCCTTCGACGCGGCCATGACGAGGTCGCCTTCGTTTTCACGGTCCTCGTCGTCGGCGACGATGACGGGGCGCCCGGCGGCGATCTCCGCGACGGCTGCCTCGACGGAGTCGAAGGGGGGCGGTTCGGGTGCGGCGGGGGCGGAGGCGCGGCTCATGGCTTTTTCTTTTCGGGAGGGAGGGGGACGGTGTGCCGGCTGTTTACAGCAGGGTGGCGCCGGGGCCGACCCGCATGGGGAGGATGTCGGGGCGGGCACCGAAGCGGGCGGCGTAGGCGAGGGCGACTTTCTCGGCCTGGGCGGGGGTGAAGGCGGGGCCGGCGAGGGCCATGACGGCGCCTCCAAAGCCGCCGCCGGTGAGGCGGGCGCCGAAGATGCCTGGTTCGGCCACGAGGGAGTCGACGAGGAAATCCAGTTCCGGGGTGCTGTTCTCGAAGAGGTCGCGGGAGCTGTGGTGGGAGGCGGTGAGGAGGCGGCCGACGGCGGGGAGATCGCCGGCCTCGAGGGCGCGCACGCAGGCGCCGACGCGCGCGATCTCGCCGACGACGTGGCGGGCACGTTTCAGGGCGACCGGCTCGACGCGGGCGGCGGCGGCCTGTAGTTGCTCTTCCGATACTTCGACGAGGAGTTTCACGCCGAGGGCGGCGGCGGCGGCGAGGCACTCGCGGTGACGGGCGGCGTAGAGGCCGTCGACGAGCGCGTGTTTGGTGTGGGTGTTAAAGATCCAGAAGTCGGCGCCGGCGGGCAGGGGCACGGTGGAGAAGCGGGGTCCGGCGCAGTCGATGAAGACGAGGTGGCCCGGCCGGCCGAAGCCGGAGACGCCCTGGTCGAGGATGCCGCAGGGCACGCCGACGAAGTGGTTTTCCGCGTGTTTGCCGATCTTTACCAGCGTCTCCCGGTCGGCGGTCTGGCGCTCGAGGGCGAGAAAGGCCAGGGCGGAGGCGAGCTCGATGGCGGCGCTGGAGGAGAGGCCGGCGCCGGCGGGGAGGTCGCTCTCGGCGAGGTAGTCGAAGCCGGCGGGCGCGCGGAGGCCGAAGC
>JBILUB010000026.1:0-14455 GCA_044371245.1 Opitutaceae bacterium | reverse complement strand
GCCGTACCGGTACTGGTTGACCAACACGAGCCGGTCGTCGCCCGTGAGCGCCAAGACGTTTACCCAGTCGGTCGTGTCGACCACGACGAAATCGCGACGCACCTGACGACCCGGGTGGTGAAACTCTACCGCGTTTAAGTCGAGGATCCGAGTGCGCTGCAGCAATCGCGACTCACCGCGCAGCCAGCGCTGAGGAGCGGACGCTGAAGCGGACACGCCTGAAGAATCGGGCGGCGATTTTTTTCCTTCCGAGGATCCGGATGAAGACGTTGGCGAGGACATGCAAAAAAACGACTCCCGCCGTTCTGGGGCGGGAGTCGGAGAGAGCGCTGCGGAACAAAAGGTCCGCGGGTTACTTCTTGGCGGGGAGCTTGAGCTTTTGGCCCACCTTCAGGCTGTTCCAGTTCACGCCGGGATTCACGGCCTGGAGGTCCGCGATGGAGACTCCGTTGGCGGTCGCGATCTTGTAGCCGGTGTCACCGCCCTTGACGACATACTCGCCGGGGCCGGCCACCACCGGGCCCGCCGCCGCGGCGCCAGCCGAGCGCTGGGGAGCACGAGTCGCGGCTTCCTGAAGCTTGGCGATCTCGCCATTGATCTTGCCCATCTCGCCCGCCACCGCGGTGAACGCATCCTGGGTGGAGCGCTGAAGCGAGGCGATGTTGCTCGCGGCCCGGTCCGCCGTCGAGGCGGCGCTCGAAAGCCGGGAATCGACATCGTCGATCCGGGTGACCTGTGAGGCCGCTTGGTCGGCCGCAGCCGCGGCCGCAGTATTGGCCTTCGAGGCATTGGCTAGGGCGATGCCCCCAAGGAGCAGGCCGACGCAGCCTACAACAAGACCTGCGATGGGCAGGTAGCTAGGGGAAGATTCACGCGAAATCGTGTCCATTTTGGGAAAGTTACGGGGGAGTGGCTACGGGCTGCAGGGAGTCGATACAAGCCGAGAGTGCCCGCGTCTCCCGAAAGAGCGTCCCGAGACGCGCGTGCGATGGTCGGGGCGATAGGATTCGAACCTACGACCTCCTGGTCCCAAACCAGGCGCTCTACCAGGCTAAGCTACACCCCGAACAGCACGGTCGCGAAGGAGGGGCTCCCAGGAACACGAGTCAACGCTGACGCGCTAAGTTTTTCATTTCCCGCATCCCTCGGGCACCGCTTTGGCCACCACCAACGGGGAGCAGGCCCACCAAAGAGGCGCCGCTCGAACGCAGATGGACGGTCCGCTCGGAATAAAAGGCCGAGGTGCCGCCCTTCCGCCCTCACCGTCGATGTGACAATGCTTGCCAGCGCTCGACCGCCCGGACGCCTCGCTTTCGGGCAAAACGAAACCCGCCGTTTGGGGCTTCGGCGGGCTCGTCGGGTGTCTCCCAGAACCAATGGGAGAAAGGGAAATTGAGATAGGCTCACCGGGTACTGCCAGGGAAGGAAACCGATGAGGACTCTCCGACACCGGACTCGGCCGGCGCGGCAGCGCTCGGCTCTACGACTACGGACTCGGTCGTCGACGTGGCGGCATCGACCGAAGCCTCCCCCAAATCGGCGGGCAGAGTGGAGCGCAACTGCACGGCACGCTGCGCCCAGAGACTGGTCGGGTCGGTCGCGAGCGCCAAATCGGACCACTTCCCCGCCTCGGCCGAGCGCCCCGCCGCACGGGCGACGCTCGCGAGGTGAAAAGCGGCCTCGGCGCGGAGGGTTTGCTGCGCGGCCAGATCATTGGCCAAGCTCTCGAGCGCCGCCCGAGCGGAGCTCTCGTCTCCCCCCTGCAGCGTGGCGACCGCCGCGCCCAAGCGCGCCCGATCGCCCAAAATTTTTCCAGCAAGGGATTTCGCGGCCTCCTCATAGGCGGCGCGCGCCATCGCATAGTCACCCGCGCTGTAGGCCTCGTCCGCGACCCGCAGCTTGGCCGCGCCGGCCAAAACCGCTTGGGGATGCGCCTCGGCAAACGCGCGCAGTGCGGCGGAGTCGCTCGCTTGGGCGTACTCGGCCGCCACCGCCCGCTCCCGGGACTCGGCAAAAATCTGAAAGGCCCAGCGTCCCACCAAAGCCAGCGCCACGATCACGAGCAAAGCGATCACGGTCCGCCCATGCTTCTCCCAAAAAATCATCACCCGATCCTCGAAGCTGGGCGCGAGATAGTTCTCATCGATCGTGACGAGATTACGATCGTCGCCGGCGGTACGGGAAGGAGACTGGTCAGCGGAGGCGGCCATGCAGGTGGGGGAGAAAGGATGCGGAGAAAAACACCCCCGCCTGCCGCCGTAAAGTAGCTAAATTTTTTATTCTTTTATCATTGTTAATCAATGACTTAAAAACCGATCGCGCCCCGTCCCGGCCACACCGCGTCGACCAGACCCCAGCTCAGTCAAACACCACGGTGCGTTTTCCGTAAACCAGGACTCGGTGCTCCAAGTGCACCCTCACCGCCTGCGCGAGGACCAAGCGCTCCAGATCCCTTCCCAAACGGATCAGGTCGGGCACGTCGTGCCGGTGCGTGACCCGCGCCACATTCTGCTCGATGATCGGACCATCATCCAGCACCGCCGTCGCATAGTGCGCCGTGGCACCGATCAGCTTTACCCCCCGCTCGTATGCCTGATGGTAGGGCCGCCCACCGGCGAAGGCCGGGAGAAACGAGTGGTGGATATTGATCACCGGGGGAGCCTTTTCGAGAAAGTCCGCCGACAGGACCTGCATGTAGCGCGCCATCACCACCAGATCCGCGCCCAACTCCGCCAACAAAGCCAGTTGCCGGGCCTCCGCCGCCGCCTTGGTCGTCGCGCTCACCGGTATATGGTAGTAGGGCAGACCGTAGGCCCGGCTAGCCCCCTCCAAGTCGGGGTGGTTCGATACCACCGCCACAAAATCCGCCGCGTAGTCGCCGCTCTTCCAACGCAAAATCAGGTCATGAAAACAGTGGTCGAACTTCGAGACGAACAAGACCACCCGCTGGCGCCGATCACTCCGTGCGACGCGAGGATTCATCCCCAGTCCACGCGCGAAATCGGCAAACTCCTCCGCCATCGACCCCGCATCCGCCCCCCCCCTCGGGACCCACTCCACCCGCTGAAAAAACACTCCAGCCTCCATGTCCCGATGCTGATCGGCATGCAGGATGTTCCCGCCCCGCTCAAAAATCCAACCCGACACCCGAGCCACCAAGCCCGGTTGGTCGGGCCCATGGAGCAAAGCGACCAGGGTCGCGGGGACCTGATCGGCCGGGGACGGAGCGGGCACGGCGGCGAAAGAGACGGGTTCGGACATGGCGACGGGCGGAAAGAAGTGTACGGCTGGGCTTAGACGCCGTCACGCACGCCGCGCGCCCCTCCCGGCGCAAGCTTCTTGTCAACCCCTTCATCCTCGCGCGCCGCCTCCGCCTCCCGCCTCCGCCAGCGCCCGGGTGTAGCCCCATGCGCCCGCGCAAACGCGCGGATAAACACCTCCACCCGCGCGAAACCGCAGCGCGCCGCGATCGCCTTTACCGGCTCCTCCGTCCCCCGCAGCCAACGGCGAGCGAGCTCCAGCCGCAAACGCAGCAGATGAGCATGCGGCCCTTGACCGTACTCCTGCGCGAAACGCGCCCTGAACCGGGTGTAGCTCAGCCCAGCCGTGCGCGCGCAGTCGCGCAACGACCAGTCACGGCCCAGATCTCGCCGCCACGCCTCGACCACGCCCGCGACGGGCGAGCTCGCCCGTCGGGCCTCCGTCCCAGGCTCGGGCCGCCTTGTCCCCTCGGAGAGATACCGCTCCAGAGCCAACTTCGCCCGGTCCAGCGCCCGCCCATCCCTCCGCTCCAAAGCCGACGCACCCTCGCGGAAAAGTCTCCACCCCTCTCTCGCACGCTCCGCCGCCATCGGGACAAAAGCCGCGTCCCTCGGCCACCACCCGAGCCCCACCCACTCGTTCACCCGCGCCCCCTCCACGATCCAATAAAACTCCTCCCACCGGTCCTCCGGCCGCTCCGGACCGTAATCGTGCCCTACCCCCGGACTGACAAAAAACATCCCCGGCCCCCGCACCCGCCTCCCCACCTCCGCACCCGTCTCCCGAAAGGTCCCCGCGGAGCCCGGCCGCAATACGCACACCGCCCACTTATCCTGCACCCCGCTGATCCGCTCCACCTTCCTCGGCACCCAACCCAAGGTGCCAAAACGCAGCGATCCCAGACGCGAATCCTCCGCCAGCTCCGCCCAGAGTCGATGTCGCGCGGGATCGGTCATTTTCGTCAATTTTTTGGGCATATCGGACAACTCCTACCAATTGCCAGATCGGCCAGCCAGAAACAAAACTACGTCAAAATCATCAACTCCTCTCCAGGTCGTTCGCCCATTTCCCTTTCATCCATCCCCGCCCTATCATGTCCGCCGATCGCGCCGCCTCACCCGCCCCGCTCTCCCACCTGCGCGTCACCCCGCTTCGCGAATTCCTCTACGGCGTCGCGTACTACCCCGAACACTGGGACCCCGCCACCCGTGCCGCAGACCCCGCACTCTTCCGCGCCGCGGGCTGGAACGTCGTGCGCATGGCCGAGTTTGCCTGGGATCTGATCGAGCCCCGGGAAGGCGTCTTCGATTTCACCCTCTTCGACGAGACCCTCGAGCGCCTCGGCACCCACGGCATCCGCGCCATCCTCTGCACCCCCACCGCCACCCCCCCGCGCTGGCTCACCCGCGACCACCCCGAAATCCTCCGCGTCGACGCAGACGGCCGCCGCCAAGAACATGGCTCCCGCCAGCACGCCAGCCACTTCAGCCCGCTCTTCCGCGAGTACTCCCGCAAGATCACCCGCGCCCTCGCCCACCACTACCGCTCCCACCCCCACGTCCTCGGCTGGCAAACCGACAACGAAATCCACTGCCACTTCCGCGAAGACTACTGCCCCCCCGCCGAGACCGCCTGGCACACCTGGCTCCATGCCCGCTTCGGAGGCGACATCACCGCCCTGAATCGCGCCTGGGGCACCGCCTTCTGGGCCCAGACCTACGCCCGCTTCGAGGACGTCGTCTTACCCCGTCACCACCGCCCCACCCACCTGAACCCCGCCCACTGGCTCGATTACCAACGCTTCCTCTCCGACGGCGCCGCCGCCTTTCAGCGCGACCAGATCGACATCCTCCGCGACACCAATCCCCGCTGGTTTGTCACCCACAACGGCTGCTTCCCCGCCATCGACTACCGCGGCCCCTTCACCCGCGACCTCGATTTTCTCGGCTTTGACGCCTACCCCTTTTTTAACCCCCGCCCCGCCGATCGCCCTTCGGCCCACGCCTTCCACCTCGACCTCGTGCGCGCCTACTCCGGGCACTTCCTTCTCCTCGAGCAACAATCCGGCGCCGGCGGCCAAGGCGACTACTTCCACGATAAACCCGAGCCCGGCGAGATGCGCCGCCTCGCCTGGGGCAGCATCGCTCGCGGCGCCGACGGCCTGCTCTTCTTTCGCGAGCGCTCCTGCCGCTTCGGGGCCGAAGAATACTGGGAAGGCATCCTCGAACACGACAACGTGCCCCGCCGCCGCTACCACGAAGCCGCCCGCCTCGGGTCCGAACTCGCCCGCTTCGGCGCGCAGTTGCTCGGCGCGACCGTGCTCATCGACATCGCGGTCGCCGGCGGCGATTTCGACGCCCAGCACGGCCACGCGCCGATCACCCACGGCCTCCCCTCCCCGAAAAACATGGCCGAGGCCGTGCACGGAGTCTTCTACCGCGCCGGGCACGCCGTCGGTGTCGTGCACCCCGCCGACACACTCGCCGGCCTCCGCCTCTACCTCATACCCCACTTCGCCCTCTTCGACCCCGCCTGGCTGCCCGGACTCGAGACCTTTGTCGCCGCCGGCGGCACCCTTGTGATCGGGGCCCGCAGCGCCAGCCGCGACCTCCGTGGCAACGTCGTGCCCGACACCTTCCCCGGCATCCTCCGCCCCCTCGCCGGCGCCACGGTCGAAGAGTTTGGCCGACAAAACCAACCCACCCTCCGCCCCCTCGCCCTCCGCCCCGACGGGGCGGATTCGGATCTGCCCACCGAGCTCTGGTACGAACAACTCTCCCCCGACCCCGCCGCCGGCACAGAAGTCGTCGCCCGCTGGACCACCCGGCATCTGGCCGGCAGCCCCGCCATCACCCGGCGCCGCCTCGGAGCCGGACAAGTCCTCTACGTCGGCACCTACCTCACCCGCGACTTTACCGAACGCGCCCTGCTACCACTCCTCTCCCGCCTCGGCGCCCTCCCCCCACCGGTTTCCACCACCCCGGAAGTGGAAATCGTCGAGCGCATACACCCCGACGGCCGGACCCTCCGCATCGTCATCAATCACCGTGACCAACCCGTGAGCATATCCACTCCCCACGGCGCCGCCCGCGACTATTTGACCGATCGAGCGCTCCCGCCCGACGGCACGCTCTCCCTCGAGCCTCACGGGGTGGCCCTCCTCGGCGCCTGAGTTTAGCTCCCATCCGCCCCAGCCGCGGGACCGCCCGCGGCCCCACCCACAAAACCCTTGGCAGCCCGCGCGGCGGACTCTTTCGTGCGCCTCCACCATGTCCACAGTGAAGCCCGCCCTCCTCGCCCTCGAAGACGGTTCCGTCTACCACGGTCGCGCCTTTGGCGCCGACGCCACCATCTCCGGCGAGTGCGTCTTCAACACCTCGATGACCGGCTATCAGGAGATCGTCACCGATCCCTCCTACTTCGGCCAGATCGTCACCCTCACCGCCCCGATGATCGGAAACTACGGGGTCAACGACGAAGACACCGAGGCCAGCGCGCCCCGGGCCTCCGGCCTCGTCGTGCGCGAGCTCTCCCCCATCGTGTCCAACTGGAGAGCCACCTCCTCCCTCGACGCCTACCTCCGCAAGCACGGCATCCCCGGTATCAGCGATATCGATACACGCGCCCTGACCAAGAAACTGCGCGTCGACGGCGCGATGAAGTGCTGCCTCAGCACCCTCCCGATGAGCGACGCCGAGGCGATCGCCCTTGCCAAAGGTTGGCGCGACATGGCCGGCAGCGACTACGTCAAGGACACCACCTGCCGCGAGCCCTACCTCTGGGGAGCCTCCGACCCGTCCCGCTTCAACACCCCCTACGTCCCGGCCGGGACCACCCTCGGCCTGCCCGCCACCCCCGCCCGCCGCTTCCGCGTCGCGGCCTTTGATTTCGGCGCCAAACACACCATCTTCCGCAAGCTGGTGAACCACGGCTTCGACGTGCAGGTCTTCCCCGCCACCGCCACCGCCGAGCAGATCAAGGAACACGCACCCGACGGCGTATTCCTTTCCAACGGGCCCGGCGACCCCGCCGCGCTGGACTACATCCACAAAACCGTCACGGGCTTGGTTCCCCATTTCCCCATTTTCGGCATCTGCCTGGGCCACCAAATGCTCACCCACGCGCTCGGCGGCAGCACCTTCAAGCTCAAGTTCGGCCATCGCGGAGGCAATCAGCCGGTCAAGAACCTCGAAACCGGCAAAGTCTCCATCACCGCCCAAAATCACGGCTTCGCCACCGACCCCAAGAGTCTCGAAAAAGGCGGAGCGCTCGTCACCGAGATCAACCTCAACGACCAGACCGTGGAGGGCCTGCGCCACAAGGATCTGCCCATCTTCTCGGTCCAATACCACCCCGAGGCCGCCCCGGGGCCGAATGATGCCGACCCCCTCTTCACCGACTTTTATCGCCTGATCGAGAAACGACAGGCCGGGAAAATCTAGCTGTCTGCCCGCCAAAAAGGCCGCCCCACCGGGCGGCCTTTTTTTGTCCCGCCAGAACCCTCGCCCGCCACGCCCCACCGTGAACGCTGCCGCCCCTGGCTCCGCCCTGCGAGCGTCCGCCCGTGCGGCCTACTTCACTCTAAAAATTCTGGCGCTGCCCGCCTGCCTGCTCACCACCGCGGCCTGGTTCACCTCCACCCCCTATCCCCTCGCTTGGCTCTCCCCCTTCCGCCCGCTCTACGCGTCGCTGCTGGGTGGCCTCGTGCTCTTCGCCCTCGCCCAGCGTCGGGCCCGCGAGGCCGCTCTCTTCGCCTTCTTCTCGTTCGCCAACCTCGCCGCCGTCTTCGGCCCGATGCTCGGCTCGCGCAGCACCCCCGCCCCGCCACCGGACGCAACGACCACCCCGCCTTCGCTGAAAATCGTCTACGCCAACGTCCTCACCGCCAACCCGGACCCCTCCCGACTGCTGGCCCTCATTGACCACGAAAAACCCGATCTCGTGGCCCTGCTCGAGATCGACCGCCGCTGGCGCGACATCCTCGTGCGAACGATTTCCGCCGACTACCCTCACCGCTTTCTCCACCCGCGCGAGGACAACTTTGGGCTCGCTGTCTTCTCCCGTGTCGAGCCCCGGACGGGCCGCATCGAGTACCTCGCCGACACCGACATCCCCTCCTTCGATTTCGCCCTCGAGCACCCCATCGGCCCGCTCCGGGTTCTGCTCACCCACCCCCTGCCGCCGGGCGATGCCCGCGGCACCAAACTGCGCGATCAGCATCTCGGGGAACTCGCGCTCTGGCGCAGCTTCGTGGCCGGACTCGCCCGTCCAGCCACCCCGGCGCCCGCGGTACTCATCCTCGGCGACCTCAATGCCACCCCCTGGTGCCCGCCCCTCCACCGCCTCCTGACTACGAGCGAACTGCGCCCCGCCGCGTGGGACCATAAGCTTCTCGCCACCACCTGGCCCGTGCCCCTGCCGCACCTTCGGGTGCCGCTCGATCACGCCCTCCTCGATTCCCGCTTGCACTGCCACTCGTACCGGGTCGGCCCCGACATCGGCAGCGATCACTACCCGTTGATTCTCGAACTGGTCCGGGCGGCCGGGCCTTGAGCCGGAACACCCGATCCACCAAGATGACAGGGTGAAAAAGGTCCTCGTCCTTTTGCTCGTCCTCGGAGCCCTGATTTGGTGGCGGCGGGATCCACCGGCGGACTGGGCCGGGCTGCCCGCGGCGAAATCGCCCCTTCAGGATCAAGAATCCCTCCCGCCGCCCTTCACCGTTGGCGAGTACACCCTCACGCCCCTTGCCCGCTATGCCCTCACCGCGGTCGTGCTCGGGACCGAACGCTACCGACACGACCGCGGCGCCGAGATCGCACCCGTGGACCTCGCGCTCGGCTGGGGCCCGGTCTCCGCCGCCTCCGTCATCAACGAGCTCCGCATCAGCCAAAGCGGGCGCTGGTATGAGTTTTCCTGGGGGCGGGACGGCCCACCACTCGACCCAGCCGAGATCTCGCGCCACTCGGCCAACACCCACTGCGTGCCCTCCAGCCCGGAGATACGCGATAAGTTACTCGCCGTCCGCCGCCACCAACTCGTGGCGCTTAGCGGATACCTCGTCGAAATCAGCCGCGCGGATGGTTACCGCTGGCGCAGCTCGCTCACCCGGGACGACGTCGCCGGAGGCTCCTGCGAAGTCGTATGGATCACCCGCCTCGCCGGCACGCCACTTCCGCTGAGCCGCTGAGTCCGGCCAATCCTAGGCCCGCTTCTGCGCCCGCCCCCGCGCGTAGCGGCCCCGCGCCGCACCCTTCCCGCCGCCGCGCCCCCCCGCCTCCCCGCCCCCGACCCGGGCCGCTTTGCGAAAATCCCCCGAACGCAGCGCCTGCACCTGATCGCGCAGGACCGCCGCCCGCTCGAACTCCAGGCGCGCGGATGCCTCGGCCATCTCGCCCTCCAACTCCGCGATCACCGCCGCCACATCCTCGGCACTCCCCTCGGCCAGAGCGCCCACCGACTCCTCCTCCCGCTGGCCGCTGCCGTCATAGACATGCAAACTTGACTGCTGCGCGCGCTTCACGCTCCGGGGCGTGATGCCGTGCGCCGCGTTGTAGGCCATCTGCTTCGCGCGACGAGCCGACGTGACCGCGATCGTGCGCTCGATGCTCTCGGTGCGTTGATCGGCGTAAAAAATCACCCGACCTTTTTCGTGACGCGCCGCCCGCCCCGCCGTCTGAATCAACGACGTCTCGCTTCGCAAAAAACCTTCCTTGTCCGCGTCCAAAACCGCCACCAGCGCCACCTCGGGCAAATCGAGCCCCTCGCGGAGCAGGTTGATCCCAATCAAGACATCGAAATTGCCCAGCCGCAGATTGCGCAGGATCTCGACCCGCTCGATCGCGTCGATGTCACTGTGCAGGTACTCCACCTTGATCTTCGCCTCACGGAAGTAAGCCGTTAGATCCTCCGCCAGCCGCTTCGTCAACGTGGTGACCAGCACGCGCTCCCCCGCCTCCACCGCCCGACGGCACTCCCCGATCAAATCCTCCACCTGCCCGCGGGTGGGCTTGATCGTGATCTCCGGATCCAGCAAGCCGGTCGGCCTGATCACCTGCTCGGCCACGACCGCCGAGCGATCCAGCTCGAACCGCGCCGGGGTCGCGGAGACGTACACGATCTGGTCGGTGATCGCCATGAACTCCTCGAAACTCTGCGGGCGGTTATCCAAAGCCGAGGGCAGACGGAACCCGAAGTTCACCAAAACCGTTTTGCGGGCCCGGTCGCCGTTGTACATCCCGCCGATCTGCGGGACCGTCGCGTGGCTCTCGTCGACCAATAACAGAAACTCCTTCGGGAAAAAATCCAGCAGGCAGAGGGGACGGTCGCCCGCGGCACGGCCCGCGAGATGCCGCGAGTAGTTTTCGATGCCGTTGCAGAATCCCATCTCCTGCAACATCTCCAGATCGTAGTTGGTCCGCATGCGGATGCGCTGCGCCTCCAGGAGCAAGCCCCGCGACTCAAACTCCGCCACCCGCTCGTCCAGCTCGGCCTTTATCCGCGCCACCGCCAGTTCCAGCTTGTCCTTGGTCGTGACGTACTGATTCGCCGGATACAGGTCGAACTTGTCCAGCCGCCGCACGACCTCGCCCGTCGTCGGATCGAACTCGCCAAGCGACTCGATCTCGTCCCCCCAAAACTCGACCCGCAGACCCTGCTCGAGATAGGCCGGCATGATGTCCACCACATCGCCGCGCACCCGGAAGGTCCCCCGCTTCAGCTCCAGATCATTTCGCGAGTACAGGTTGTCCACCAGCCGCCGCAGGAGCGTCTGCCGCGAGAGCATCCCCCCGCGCTCGAGCGCGATGCGCAACTCCTTGAAATCCTCCGGCGAACCGAGCCCGTAGATGCAGGATACGGAAGCGACCACGATCACATCCCGCCGCGACACCAGAGCGCTCGAGGCCGCGATCCGCAGACGCTCGATCTCCTCGTTGATCGAGGAGTCCTTTTCGATAAAGGTATCCGACGAGGGCACGTAGGCCTCCGGCTGATAGTAGTCGAAATGCGAAACGAAGTACTCGACGGCGTTTTCGGGAAAGAAGTTTTTGAATTCGGAGTAGAGCTGCGCCGCGAGCGTCTTGTTGTGCGAAATGATGAGCGTGGGCCGATCCCGCGCCACGATCAGATTGGCCATGGTGAAGGTCTTGCCCGAGCCGGTGACCCCCAGAAGCGTCTGATGCTTGTTACCGGCGAGCAGGGAGGACGAAAGCGCGGCGATCGCCTGCGGCTGATCGCCGGTGGGCACGTAGTCGGCCTGGAGTTTGAACATGCCCATGATTGTGCGGAGAGACGCTGACGGAGCCCGCTTACAGGAACCATCGCCGCGGCCAGCACAAGCCCGGCGCCGCGGAAGAAAATACGCTCCACCCCACCGGCAGGACGCCGGGGCCCCGGTCGCACGACACGGCAAACCCGCATCCGGGCGCGCGAGCGGCCCGGCGAAATGGGGTGATACCAGCGCTTGACTCCCGTCCGCACCCAACGCGATTCTCACCGTTTTAATTCACCTCTCCCATGGGCCAACAATACAACAAGCACATCAAAAAGAAGCGCCGCATCGCCTACCTCAAACGCAAGAAAGAGGCCGCGAAGAAGGTCCCCGCCAAGAAGGCCGCGAAGTCCAAGAAGTAAGTCAGCCCTCCGCCAGCTTAGCCAAGACCGCGGCTCGAAAAGCCGCGGTCTTCGTGTTTCCGCAGTCCGCCCTCCTCCACCGCCCGCCCCGTCCGCCCGCAATTCTCCGTCATGAGCACGGTCAAAGTCTCCCTCGTCTCCCTCGGCTGCGCCAAAAACCTCGTGGACAGCGAGATCATGGTCGGCCACCTCCACCAGGCCGGGATGCAGGTCGTCCCCGACCAGGACCAAGCCGACGTCGTCATCGTCAACACCTGCTCCTTCATCGACTCGTCCAAGGAGGAATCGATCAACCACATCCTCGAAGCGCATGAAGCCCGGGGGATGAAAAAACGCCGCGCCGGCCAGAAACTCATCGTGGCGGGCTGCATGTCGCAGCGCTTTTCCAAAGAACTGCCCAAGGAGCTGCCCGAGGTGGACGCCTTCATCGGCCTCGATCAGATCACCAAGGTGGCGCCGATCATCGAGGAGCTCACCGGCTTCAAACGCCCGAAAGGGGCCGCCCCGCAGAACTTCATCGAAGGTCGCAGCACCTACATCCCGGACTACGACACGCCGCGTTTTCGTCTGACCCCGAAGCATTTCGCCTACATCAAGATCGCCGAAGGCTGCAACCACCCCTGCGCCTTCTGCATCATCCCGCAGATCCGCGGCCGCCATCGCTCCCGTTCGGTCGAGAGCGTCGTGGCCGAGGCCCGCCAGCTGGTGGCGGAAGGCGTCAAGGAGATCAATCTGATCTCCCAAGACACGACGTACTTCGGCATGGATACGTGGGAACAGCGTCCAAACCCCCGCTCCCCGGTGGACTCCTCACGCGGCACCGCGCTGACCACTCTGCTGCGGGAGCTCAACGCCATCGAAGGGGATTTCTGGATACGCCTGCTCTACACCCATCCCGCACATTGGTCGGACGAACTGATCCGCACGATCGCCGAGTGCCCCAAGGTGGCGCGCTACATCGACATACCCCTGCAGCACATCAGCGACCACATGCTGGGGCGAATGCAGCGGGAGACGAGCGGCGGGTACATCCGTGATCTCATCGCCCGGATTCGCGCGGGCATACCCGGGATCGCGGTTCGCACGACCTTCATCGTCGGCTTTCCCGGCGAGACCGAGGCCGACGTCGATGAGCTCTGCGATTTTATCCGTCAGACCCGCTTCGAACGCCTCGGCGTGTTTCGTTACTCGCAAGAAGAGGGCACCAAAGCCGCCAAAATGGAGGAGCAGCTCTCTCCCAAGCTGAAGGATGCGCGTTACCACCAGACGATGTCCCTCCAGCGGGAGATCGCGGCCGAGGTGAGCAAGGGCTACGTCGGCCGGACCCTGCGCGTGCTCGTCGAGGAGCCGGGAGTCGCCCGCGGCGAGGCGGACGCCCCCGACATCGACGGTCGTGTATACGTGCCGCGCAGCCTGCCCGTCGGGCGCTTCGCCGAGGTCGAGATCACCGGCTACCGGGACTACGACTTGCTCGCACTCCCCAAGGGTGAAACTCCCCGCGAGTACAAGGTGGCCAAGCAGGCCCAGTAAAGTCCCGCGGGGGCGCACCAATAGGCGGTCTGCCCCGCACCCCGCTCGCCGCACCCTGTTGACGAAAGGGCGGGAGTCGGGAGGCGCGCGCCTCCAAACGCTCGTCGGTCAGCCCTGACGCAGGTTGGTCGGGATGTAGTTTCTCTCCGGCTCGCCGACGTAAACCTGGCGAGGGCGGTAGATTTTCAACTTGGGATTGGCGGCGACCTCACGCCATTGGGCGATCCATCCGGGCATGCGGCCGATGGCAAACATGACCGTGAACATGTTTTCCGGAATGCCGAGGGCGCGCATGATCAGGCCGGAGTAGAAGTCCACGTTCGGGTAGAGCTTGCGCTGGACGAAGTAGGGATCGTTCAACGCGCACTCCTCCAGCTTCATCGCGATGTTCAACAAGGGGTCATCCTTGATCCCGAGGGACGCGAGCGCCTTGTAGAACGAGGTTTTGATGATCTTCGCACGCGGGTCGTAGTTTTTGTACACCCGATGGCCGAAGCCCATCAACCGCTCGCCCTTGCCGCTCTTGGCCGCGGCGATGAATTTGGTGCCGTCGTCGCCCTCGGCATGGATGCTTTTGAGCATCTCGATCACCGCCATGTTGGCCCCACCATGAAGAGGGCCCCAAAGGGCGTTCACTCCCGCCGAGACCGAGGCGAAAAGGTTGGCCCCGGCCGAGGCGACCATACGCACGGTCGAGGTGGAGCAGTTTTGCTCATGATCCGCGTGCAGCAGCAGGAAAAGATTGAGCGCGGAGGCGACCTCGGGCGTGGGCACATACTCCGAGTAGGGCTCGGAAAACATCAGGTGCAGAAAGTTCTCACAGTATCCAAGTTTTGGATTCGGATAATTGAAGGGCAGACCCTTGCTGACCCGGTAAGTATGGGCCGCGATGGTGCGGACTTTGGAGATGGCGATGGCCGCGGCCTCGTCGAAGTGTTCGAGATCGTTTTGGTGATTGTTGCTCGCCAGGTGCGGGTAGTAGGCGCCCAGGGCGTTGAGCGTGGCCGAGAGAACAGCCATCGGGTGCGCA
>JBILUB010000268.1:0-4060 GCA_044371245.1 Opitutaceae bacterium | reverse complement strand
CACCGTCTGCGGCAACGAATCCGCCAATGGCAACACCCGCACCGCAAACTCCATCGTCCGCTCCTTGAGTTCAGTGGAATTCATGCGGAAACGCCAAACCACACGCCACCCGGGAATCAATTCTAAATCATTAATGATAAATCATTAATCATAAATCATAAATAGATGTCCTTCCTCGAACTCCGCAACGTCTGCAAATCCTTCGGCGGCACCCCCGTCCTCCGCGACGTCAACCTGTCCATCATCAAGGGAGAGTTCGTCGCCATCGTCGGCTACTCCGGCCAGGGCAAGACCACCCTCATGTCCATGATCGCCGGCCTGGTGAAGCCCGACTCCGGCCAGATCCTCCTCGAGGGCACGCCCGTTTCCGGCCCCGGCCCGGACCGCGGTCTCGTTTTCCAAAACTACTCGCTCCTCCCCTGGCTCACCGTCGCGGAAAACATCTCCCTCGCCGTCGAGTCCGTTTTCCCCACCCAGACCCCGGCCGAGCGCTCCGCCCACGTCGACAAATACATCGCGATGGTGAAGCTCAGCCACGCCAAGGACCGCCTCCCCCGCCAACTCTCCGGCGGCATGCGCCAGCGCGTCTCCGTCGCACGCACGCTCGCCATCGACCCGCGTATCCTCCTCCTCGACGAGCCCCTCTCCGCCCTCGACGCCCTCACCCGCGCCACCCTCCAGGACGAGATCTCCGAGATCTGGCAACGCGACAAAAAGACGGTCGTCCTCATCACCAACTCCGTCGACGAGGCCCTCCTGCTCGCCGACCGCGTCATCCCCCTCACCCTCGGCCCCGGCGCCACCCTCGACGCCCCGATCACCGTCGACCTCCCCCGCCCCCGCGATCGCAAGGCGCTGAATCACGAACCCGAGTTCAAACGCCTCCGCGCCGAGATCACCGAAAAGCTCCTCGGTTACGGCGCCAAGGCCCGCCAGACCGTCTCCCGCAAACTCGTCCGCCCCGAGATCCTGCCCGAGGACCTCGAGCAGCCCCGCCGCTCCGGCCCACCCCGCCGCCCGGGCGAGGAGAAACGCGAGACAGTCGTATCCACATAACCCCTACCGCGCTCCAGGGTCCACCGCCGATTCATTTTCTGTCGCTCTGTCCTCTGTCGCTCAGGCTTCCTATGTCCCACTTCCTCGAACTCTCCCGCCTCCATAAAACCTTCCCCACCCCGAACGGCCCGCTCACCGTGGTGAAGGATTTTAACCTGCAGGTCCGCAAGGGCGAGTTCATCGCCCTCATCGGCCACTCCGGCTGCGGCAAATCCACCGTCCTCTCCATGATCGCCGGCCTCGCCGACGTCACCGAGGGCGGCATCATCCTCGCCGGCAAAGAGGTCAACAACTCCGGCCCCGATCGCGGCGTCGTTTTCCAGGCCCCCTGCCTCCTTCCCTGGTATACCGCGCTCGAGAACGTCCTGCTCGGCGTCGATCAAGTCTACTACACCGCCAGCAAAATCGAGCGCCGCCAGATCGCCGAGTATTACCTCTCCGTCGTCGGTCTCGGCGACGCCATGCACAAGCGCCCCGGCGAGCTCTCCCAGGGCATGCGCCAGCGCTGCGGCATCGCCCGGGCCTTCGCCCTCAGCCCCAAGATGCTCCTGCTCGACGAGCCCTTCGGCATGCTCGACAACCTCACCAAGATGGAGCTCCAGGACGTGCTCCTCGACCTCTGGCAGCGCGACCAGAAAACCGCCCTCATCGTCACCCACGACGTCGACGAGGCGCTCTACCTCGCCGACCGCGTCGTCATGATGACCGACGGCCCCGAGGCCACCGTCGGCGACATCTACGAGGTCAACTTCCCCCGCCCGCGTAATCGCCGTCAGCTTCTCGAAGACCCCGCCTACTACCGCGCCCGCGAATACCTCATCCACTTCCTCAACGAGCGCAGCCACCACCGCCCGGCCCCCCGCGCCCACCTCCACCAAACCACCCCCCACCGGCCTCCGCCGCTTCATCAACGCCTTCGCCGCCGCCTAGCGCCCCGCGCGGCCCCGGCGGCGCGGTCCCCGCACCGCCCTCGCCCGCCCTCCGAACGGGCCACTCCTCGCGCCGCCCCCGGCCACCGCCTTGCCCTCCTCTTTCCTTCGTCCTCCCACGCTCCAGCTCTCCCGCACACCATGCACACGCATCGCTCCCGCCGCCTCGCCTTCCTCGTTTCGGGCCTCACCGCCCTCTGCGCCGCCCTTCCCGTCGCGGCCCAATACTCGCCCGCCCCGCCGCGCCCCTACCCCGGCCTGCTCAACGACAAGCTCCGCGCCTCCGACCCCTATATGAACCAGTGGAACGTCGGCGTGAACATCCGCGGCCGCTACGAGGCCAAGAACGACGCCGGCTTCACCTCGGCGGGCTCCAACTGGGACTTCTCGCAGACCGGCTCCGGCGGCCTGCGCGACAACAACAGCGACTACTTCCTCACCCGCATCATGCCCCGCGCGGCCTACACCGCCAAATGGTATGAAGTCTTCGTCGAGGGCCGCTCCAGCTCCGCCTACGACGACGAGCGAGAAAACGCCTTCCCCGGCGCGCCCGCCCTCCCCGGCCTCACCCCCGCCCAGAAACGCGACGTCATGATGACCGAGAACGACTCGGACATGAACCTCCACCAGGCCTACCTCTTCGTCGGCAACCACAAGGAGTTCCCCATCTCCGCCAAACTCGGCCGCCAAGAACTCGTCTACGGCGACCAGCGCCAGCTCGGCCACTTCCGCTGGAACAACAACGCCCGCGTCTTCGACGCCATCAAACTCCGCGCCCAGACCCAGTGGTTTGGCGTCGACGCCTTCACCGGCGGCGTGGTCCAGAACGACAGCCACAACTTCAACAAATCCTACCCCGACACCGACCTCTTCTCCGGCCTCTACTTCAACTTCCCCTCCATCGGCTCCTTCACCGACAAGAACCTCGTCGAGGCCTACTACTTCAACCGCGACGTCGACCGCTCCTCCGCCACCGAAAACTGGCGCGGCGTCCCCGTCCCCTTCCGCAACCCCGTCGTCCAAGACCTCGACGTCTACGGCCTCCGCCTGAAATCCAAGCCCGGCGCGTATGGCGCGTGGGACTACACCGCCGAAGCGATCTACCAAGGCGGCTCGATCAATAACCAGAGCCTCGCCGGCGCCTACGTCGGTCCCATCGCCGGCCCCGCCGGCATCCGCTCCGCCCGCGAGCGCGATCAAGAAGCCTACGCCCTCATCGGCCAGCTCGGCTACACCTGGACCGACAGCTCCTGGCAACCCCGCCTCAGCTTCACCTACAGCCACGCCTCCGGCGACAAAGACCGCCTCGATGGCGCGAGCGGCACCTTCCAAAACCTCTTCGCGACCACCCATCTGCATTACGGCTACATGGACTTCAGCAGCCTGCAGAATCTCCGCGATTTCCGCACCGCCATCACCTTTAAACCGACCTCCACCGTCACCGTCGCCCTCGAGCATCACTACCAGCTCCTCGCGACCAACGAGGACTACTGGTATAACGTCGGCGGCGTCGCCCGAAACGGCGGCGGCTACGGCATCCCCGGCAGCGCCGCCGTCAGCGACAGCACCGAACTGGGCAACGAACTCGACCTCGTCATCGGCTACTACCCGAAGCTCTGGCTCCACCTCGAACTCGGCGTCAGCCACTACTTCGCCGGCGACTACATCGAGGAATCCCTCGCCGACAACGGCGGAGCCAAGGACTCCAGCTACGTCTACTTCCAGACGACGCTAAACTTCTGATCCACCCCGCCCCCGCCCACCAGCCCCGCCCGCACCCCCCGGCGGGGCTTTTTTCCATCCCTCTCCCTCCACCTCACCCGCTTATATGAACAAAGCCACCCTCACCGAGCTCATCCTCGCCGCCAAAGCCGCAAAAAAAACCACCTGGGCCGCCATCGCCCACGCCGCCGGTCTCTCCGAGGTCTACACCACCTCCGCCTGCCTCGGTGAAAACGCCCTCCCGCCGGAGGCCGCCCAAAATGTCGCCTCCTTCCTCGGCCTCGGCCCCGAAATCGCCGACGCCCTTGCCGAATATGCCAACAAAGGAGAGGCCGCACCCGCCATCCCCAAGG
>JBILUB010000267.1:0-4073 GCA_044371245.1 Opitutaceae bacterium | reverse complement strand
ACTCCGTCCACCCCAGCCCCGCGGTCGGACGCCTTCTCAGCTCCGAGCCCCCGCCCGATGTCCCCTGGGACGAAAACCCCTCCTCCTGGGCCAACCTGCTCGACTACCTCCACCTGGCACCCAACCCCAACGACCAGACTCCGGCCCTCCAGGCCGCCATCGACTCCGGCGCCACCACCGTCCTCATCCCCTCCGCCGACCACTCGGGCGCTCCCTACAGCCCCAACCTGCGCGGCGACATCTTCATCCGCGGCGCCGTCCGCCGCATCACCGGCACCGAGGGCCGGGTCCGCGCCCCCGACGCACCCGCCCGCTTCGTTTTCACCTCCGGCAGCGCCCCCGTGGTGATCTTTGAACGCTGGTACGTCAGCACCGGCACCGTCACCCTGCTCCACGACTCCGATCGCACCCTCATCCTCGCCAACGCCATCCTCCGCGACGTGCGCTCCACCGGCCGGGGCGATCTCTACCTCAGCGACGTCTCGACCTCCGGCCTCTTCCTCGAACGCGCCGCCCAGCGCGTCCAAGCCCGCCAGCTCAACGTCGAGACCCTCGACGTCGTCAACATCGACAACGCCGGGGCCGACCTCTCCATCCTCGGACTCAAGACCGAACGCAGCGGCACCAAGATCCTCACCCGCGCCGGCGGCCGCACCGAGCTCCTCGGGGCCCATATCTACGCCACCGGCACCACCAAAACCACGCCCCTCTTCGAGGTCCGCGACGCCCGCGCCACCTTCACCGGAGTCGTCGAGACCAGCTTCGCCGGCACCCCCTTCACCACGCTCGTCCGCGAACTGCGGGCCGGCGACCAGCGCGACTTCCTGCGCTCCTCCGCCACTTCCCGAAACGCCGGTAATGGCATCGCCATCCCCCTCTACACCGCCCGCGGCCCCCTTACCCCCTTCCAAGACTGGCTTCTTTCCCTCGGCCTGCCCGCCGACAGCGCCCCCAACACCCCCGCGCCCGGCGGAACCCTCCTCACCACCTACGCCACCGCCGGCGTTCCACCCTCCCTCTCCCTCGCCGCGGGCAAGCCCCGTTTCACCTACCGCACCCGCCCCGACCCCACCCTGAGCTATTTCGTCGAGACCAGCCCCGACCTCGTCACCTGGACCGAGCGCGCCCGCCAAAGCGGAGCCGCCAACGCCGAGCTGGAACAAAGCGTGGAGAGCCCCACCACCCTCGGCCAAAGCCCGCTCCAGTTTTTCCGGCTCCGCGTCCAAAACACGACCGCGCCCTGAAAACACCCAGCCCCGCCCCGGCGTAAATCCGCTCGACCTCCGCGCCCACCCCGCCGCCCCTGTGACCCGCGCATGAAAAACGTTCTCTGCTTTGGCGACTCCAACACCCACGGCGCAGATCCCTCCTGGGGCCCGCGCTACGACCACCAGACCCGCTGGCCCGGGGTGCTCCGTCGCGAGCTCGGCCCCGACTGGTGGATCATCGAGGAGGGCCTCAGCGGCCGCACCACCGTCTGGGAGGACCCGATCGAGCTGCACAAAAAAGGCTCCGATCACCTCCCCCCGCTCCTCGCCAGCCACCAACCCCTCGACTGGGTCGTGATCCTCCTCGGCACCAACGATCTCAAAGCCCGCTTCCACGTCGGCCCCGAAGACATCGCCCGCGGCGCCGGACTGCTCGTGGATATCGTGCGGCAAAGTCGCTGCGGGCCGGGCGGGCTCGCCCCGCGGGTCATCCTCCTCGCCCCACCCCCCTTCGCCCCGCTCGAGCCCACCCCTTTCCGCGAGATCTTCGCCGGCGGAGAGGAAAAATCCCGCCAGCTCGGCAGCCGCTACGCCCTCGTCGCCCGCGAGCGCGGCTGCGAGTTTATCGACCTCGCCCCGATCGTTTCCTCCAGCCCCATCGACGGGATCCACTGGGCCGCCACCGAACACGCCAAACTGGGCGCCGCCCTCGCCGCCAAACTCCGCTCCCTCCCGGCCTGATCCCACCACGCCCGGTGTGAGGAAGAGCAAGCGCGCCGGGTGAACGGAGGCCCGTCGGGCGCGAGACGTGCCGCTTTAGGCGATGAAGTCGAGGACCTCGCCCACCTGGTAATGATTTCAGCCCGGATCGAAATGGCCGCTGGGCGAAATCGTCTGCACCCAAAGGCCGGCGGGGAGCTCAAAGGCATTTGCCCCGAAAAGGTACCCCAGGTCCCCGGACCATCTATCACCGAGGTCTCCGAATCATACCCCAGGAACTGCACCGGAAACCGAGAGGGATCAGCGCATCGTTTATCGATTCCTCCCGCCGCCACCCGCGCTAAGTTCACCCAAACCTCATCCCTCCCGCGCCCCGGGGCCCCAATCTCCGGCGGCGAGCCCCGGCCCTCTCCCCTTTTCACCCCAAGGCGCTGTCCTCCCACCAAACCGATGCTTCGTGAGGCGGAAGTCATGCCGGGCTTCCGCCTCACCCGGAGGGCGGAAGCAAAGCACCGGTTAATCTTGGACACAGCGCCTAGTGCGCCGACGACGCGGCCACCTTCACCGGCGTCGCCGTATCGTAGCGCACGAGCACCAAGGGCCCGGGCCACAGGATCTCCGGACCGTGGTGCGTGGACGTCGAGTGAAACGCGATCATGTTGTCCCCCTCGAGCAACCACTTCGGATCGATCTCGAAAAGTCCCGAGTGGAAATAGTTGTTCGCACCCCGCACCACCTCCAGCCACGGCGACGCGTTGAACCGCATCGGAGTGTAGCCCAGCTCGTGGTTCTTGCCATTAAAGGTTCGGAGATACACCCGCGCCTCCACCGCGTGCGATAGATCCGTGTTCATCGGGAGAAACACCACCGCCGACTTCACCCCGTTGTTCCGCACCGTGAACGGAGCGATCTGCTGCACCGGACGATAGAGCCGCACCGAATGCTCTTTCCTCGGCAACGAGAGCCCTTCCACCACCGGCGACGCCCTCCAGATACCCGCACGATCCAGCACCAAGGCCTGCACCGCGATCGCCCCCGCGCGCTGATCCGGCACCCAACTCGTGTCCCAGGTCACGGCGAAGGGCGGCTGTGTCGCCGTGCCCACGTGCCCCTCAAAGCCCTCCTTGCGGAGCATGCCGTGAAACGCCTCCAAGCGCCCGTCCCCGTCCACATCCACCCCCAGATGCCGTGCGACATAGCGCACCTCCACCACCTCCTCCGGCCGCTCCACCTTCAGCGAGAAGGTCGGGTTCTCCAGCAAGTTCCCCTCCGCGTCGGCCGACGTCTCCACCGCCATCGCCAGAGGCGCCACCGCCGCCGGATCCAGACGCACCCTCAACTGTGCCGCGAACCAGCCCCACTGCCCCCAGCCGTGGGGATTCCCCCCGCAGGAGCCCTGGAGGGTATTGTCCCCCTCCACCAAATCCCCCAGCGGCACCGGCAGCCGCATGTTCAGCTGCGCCGAGACATTCAGCGGATCGAGCCCGCGCAGGCCCTCGAAGACCGGCTCCACCGGCATCCAGCGGCGACGATTTATCCTCACCACCTTGTCCCGCGTGCCCGGATGGCCGTGCCAGTAATCCAAAATCAGCTCCGCTCCGATCGCGTGCTCCAGACGCACCCCGGGCAGGGTCAGCACCGGATTGGGCAGGTAACGATCCGCCGTCGCCCAGCGCACGTCCGGATCCGTCACCCTCCACTCTTTGCCAATCAATACAGTGTGCTCCCGATAGACCGCACCGGCCTCCACCCCCGCATCCACCGACGGCGCGGGCGCGGGCAAGGGCGCGGCGAAACTGCACAGAGAAGCGAGCGAAACCGCCAGACAGAGTGCGGAGCGCACGCGCCCGGCGAGGGAGGGAAGAACCGGATCAGAGAATTGCATGGGGTGGGGATTGGGCCCACGGACCTAGCCCCCCGAAACGGCGCGGGCAAGCCCCACCCGGAACCACTCTTGTAGATTCCAAAACTCCACACCGCGACACGCGCCCTGCCGGCCACTCATCCCTTCCCCCCGCGCCCCGCCTCCCCACCCCCTCGCGCCTTGAACCCTTCCCGGTCCGCCCCGACCCTCACCCCCTCATGAACAAGGAAACGCTCCGCGCCGCCGTGCTTGCCGCCATCGAGACCGAGCTCGCCCGCCAG
>JBILUB010000266.1:0-4078 GCA_044371245.1 Opitutaceae bacterium | reverse complement strand
CGACGGCAAACGCTTCGTCGGCGCCGCGCCCAAGCAGGTCGACGCCTTCGTTAAAGCCGTCGCCGCCGTGGTCAAAAAGACTCCCGGCGCCGCCGGCTACGAACCGGGCAAGCTGCTTTGAGCGCCCGGTGGACGCGCGGTGTCGGCCGGTCGGGAGGCTCGCTCGGCCCCTGCTCGGCCTCGGCTCGCTCGGCGGGGAAATTTGAGTTTGCCAGCGACTCTCGCCGCTCGGCACGCTGCCCCTCTTCGTCAGCGTTCTGAAAGCCCTTTCAACCAACACTCACAGCCATGTCCGAAGATCTCGTAGGTAATGTCCTGGTCGGCCAGTCCGGCGGCCCCACCGCAGTCATCAACGCCTCCCTCGCAGGTGTGATCTCGGAGGCCCTGAACCATCCCGATATCGAGGAAATCTACGGGTGCCTGAACGGTGTCCTCGGCATCTTGAACGAAGAGTTGATCGATCTGGCCGCCGAGAGCCAGCAGACCATCCGCGGTCTAAAGTTTACCCCCGGCGCCGCGCTCGGCACCTGCCGCTATAAGCTCAAGAAGCAGGCCGACTACGACCGGGTGCTCGAGGTTTTCAAGGCTCACAACATCCGCTACTTTTTCTATGCCGGCGGCAATGACTCGCAGGACACGGCCGACAAGATCTCCAAGCTCGCCCAACAGCAGGGCTACGCGCTCCGGGTGATCGGCATCCCGAAGACGATCGACAACGATCTGCCCGTGACCGACCACTGCCCGGGCTACGGCTCCGTCATCAAATACATCTCGACCACGATCCGCGAGATCGCCTGTGACAATGCCGCCATGGGCCAGCATGATCTGGTGCAGATCGTCGAGGTCATGGGCCGCAATGCCGGCTGGATCGCGGCCGGCGCCTCGCTCGCCAAGCGCCGTGATCACCCGCACGATCCGCCCCACCTCATCTACCTGCCCGAGGTCGCGTTCAGCCCCGAGAAATTCACCGCCGACATCCAGCGCGTGCTCAAGCGGGAGAAGTACTGCCTGATCGTCGTGGGCGAGGGTCTGGTCGACGCCGATGGCAACTACATCGCCGCCGAGGACAAGACCGACGCTTTTGGCCACGCCCAGCTGGGCGGCGCCGCCGATTATCTGCAATCCCTGGTCGAGCAAAACCTCCCCGGCGTAAAGTGCCGCACGGTGAAGTTCGGCATGGCCCAGCGCGCCGCCGCCCACGCCGGCTCCAAGACCGATGCCGACGAGGCCTTCCTCGCTGGCCAGATGGCGGTCAAGGCCGCCATCCGTGGAGAGACCGACAAGATGGTCACGCTCCAGCGCGGCGACACCGACCACTACTCCGTCGAGACCGGGCTCGCCCCCCTCGCCGAGATCGCCAACGGCGTGAAGAAGCTGCCCCGCGAGTGGATCAACGAGGACGGCGTCTCGATGAACCACCAGTTCATCCGCTACGCCACGCCCTTGATCCAGGGCGAGACCCAGGTCTCCTTCGAGCACGGCCTCCCGGCCTTCGTCCGCCTCGACAAGGTCGGCGTCGACAAGCAGCTGCCGCCCTACGAGGTCTGATCCCGGATCCCGTCTCCCCGGCTAGGTTCGGTGGCGCGCCCCGCGTCGCCGATCCCGGGCTCGGCGGGACGCATGGAGGTGGCCGCTGTCTCCCGGGCCGTGCCCGAGGGTGCGTCTGGGAAACAAACTCGCCCGGCGCGCAAACTCTGGCGCACGGCGAGCTTTTTTTACCCAGACACACCCTCGTCCTCCCGGTGCAAGCGGTGGCGGAAGGGTTTGGCGGCGCGCTCGGCGACTTTTTGTTTCCAGCCTGGTTTGCTCGCGACGGCGCCGGGTTTGCGCAGGGAGGGCGCCTTGGCCGCCTGCTCGGCCTTGAGCTTGCGGTAGCTGGCGAGGCGCTCGGCCGGGAGCGCGCCGCTTTCGAGCGCGGCGCGCACCGCGCAGCCAGGCTCGTCTTCGTGGCGGCAACTGGTGAAGCGGCAGCGCGTGGCGAGGTCCGCGAGGTCGGAGTAGGCCTCCTCGAGCGCTTCGTCCGCATCCCAGAGCTGGAGCTCCCGCATGCCGGGGGTGTCGATGATGAGCGCGCCGCTGGGGGCGAGCACGAGCTCGCGGCGGGTGGTGGTGTGCCGGCCTTTGGCGTCCTTTTCTCGCACTTCGCCGGTGGGGAGCTCGGCGTCGCGAGCGAGGCGGTTGATCAGGCTGGATTTGCCCACTCCCGAGCTGCCGATAAACGCGAGGGTGCGCCCGGGCGCGGCGTGGCCGCCGAGGAGTTTGAGGCCGCGCCGGGTGTGGCTGCTGGTCACGATCACGGGCACGCCGGGCACGAGGCGTTCGATCTCGCCGCGGACGGTCTCGGGATCGGGGTGGAGATCGGCTTTGTTTAACACGATCACGGGCGCCGCTCCGGAATCGCGGGCGGCGACGAGGAAGCGCTGGATGCGCTTCGGGTTGTGGTTTCGGTCGAGACCGCTGACCAGAAAGACCGTGTCGACGTTGGCCGCGATGATTTGCTGGGCCTGCTCTCCTCCGGCGGCCTGGCGGGAGAAGCGGCTGCGACGCGGGAGCAGGGCGTGGAGCTGCGCGCGGCCCTCGGCGCCCGCGATCGGGAGCACCGCCACCCAGTCTCCGACCGCGGGGTAGGCGGCGGGCTCGCGCCGGGCTTCATGGTGAAACTTCCCGGTGCACTCCGCGAGCAGCTCTCCGTCGGCGGTCACGACGGCGTAGTAGTGACGGCGCAGCTCGACGACCACGCGCGCGGGCTGGAGCCCGGCCGCGGCGTGCGGCGCGAAGGCCTCGGCCCAGCCGGCATCCCAGCCGTAGGGCGCGAGCGGGTGCTCGGCGGGATCGCACATGTTTCCGGGGTGGGACTGGAGGGAGAGGTTATCCGGCGGGATCCGGGCTGCCGAGGGTCCGCCGGGTCCGGCACTAGACCTCGATGACGCGGCGTTCGGGATCGGCGTTTTGGCGAAAAAAGAGAGCGGTGTGGCCGACCGCGCCGACGCAGGGCGCGCCGATCTCCGTCTCGATCCGGCTGATGAGGGCGGCGCGTTCGTGACGGTCGGCGCCTTCGAAGCGGATTTTCACCAACTCGCGCGCGTCGAGCAGGCGAGAGAACTCGCGCTGGAGGGGGTGCGTGAGGCCGGCTTTGCCGATTTTCAAGGCGGCTTCGAGCGATTGGCCGAGGCCGCGCAGCCGGGTTTTTTGCGCGCCGGTGAGAGGGAGGTTTTCCATGAAGACAGCAGAGCAAGGCCGAAACCGGCCCCCGCGGGAACGCTGAAAAACGAGCCGCGTCCCGATCAGCCCTTCACCGCGCCGGAGGTCAGGCCGGCGATGAACTCGCGCTGCAGCAGGAGAAAAAGCAGGAGCACGGGGGCGATCGACACGAGGGTGCCGGCCATGATCAAGCCGTAGTCGGTGCCGTAGATGCCGCGCAGCTGATTGATCGCGACGGAGAGGGGAAACGCCTCGGCCTGGTGGAGCACGATCTGCGGCCCGATAAAGTTATTCCACGCGCCGAGAAAGGTGATCATGAGAAAGGCGCCGACCATCGGGCGCACCAAGGGCAGCACGAGGGTGAAAAAAATGCGCAGCTCTCCCGCTCCGTCGATACGCGCGCTTTCGAGCAGCTCGGAGGGCACGGCATTGATGATCGCTTGGCGAAAGAGGAAAACGCCAAACGCCGGGGCCGCGGCCGGCAGGAAGAGGCCGGCGTAGGAGCCGAGCAGGCCGAGGTCGTGGAGCAGCTTGTAGCCGGGCGCGAGCAGCAGCGGACCGGGTACGACCAGCGCGGCGAGCACGAGCGAGAGGAGGAGGCCCCGGCCGGGGAAGCGGAACTTGGCCAGCGCATAGCCGGCCAGCGCGCTGCAAAAGGTGGCGAGCAGCGCGGAGATCGAGGCGTAGAAGAGGGAGTTGGCCAGGGCATGGCCAAGGCCCAGCTCGCCGAAAAGCCGGACGAAGTGCTCGGTGGTGAGGCGCTCCCACGCGACGCCGAAAAAACCGTCGCCGGCCGGCAAGAAGTGCGAGCCGAAGAGGTCGGCGTTGGTCTTGAGCGACGCGCAGAGCAGCCAGGCGAAGGGGACGAGGGTGAGTG
>JBILUB010000265.1:0-4100 GCA_044371245.1 Opitutaceae bacterium | reverse complement strand
CGCGCGAGTGACGAATTTCAGCTGGGCGGTGAGCTCGGCGCGCACGGCTTCGAGATCGGCGGGATCGGAGGCGACGAGGTAGATCTTTTCCCGGCCCGAACCGTGCTCGGCCTGCGCGAGCAGATCGGCGGCGGCGAAGGCGTGATCCGCCTCGTCGTCGATGATGACCATCACTTCGCTCGGACCGGGCAGGGAGTCCACCCCGACGCTGCCGAAACACTGCCGCTTGGCTTCACAAACGTAGGCGTTGCCCGGGCCGAAAATCTTGTCGACGGCGGGGATCGTGAGCGTGCCGTGGGCGGCGGCGGCGATGGCCTGCACGCCACCGACACAGTACAGCTCCTCGATCCCGACGAGGTGGAGGGCGGCCAGGATGGCGTCCGACACTTTTCCGGAGGGGTTGGAGGGAGTGAAGACGGCGATCTCGGGGCAGCCGGCGAGCTTGGCGAGGGTCGTGGTCATCAACACGGTCGAGACGAGCGGCACTTCTCCTCCGGGGACGTAGATCCCGACGCGACGGATCGGGTAAAAGTTTTCCCCGACCATGGCGCCGTGGGGATTTTTGGCCTGCCAGTTTTTCGGCGTGGATTTCTCGTGGAAGGCGACGATCGCCTCGTGGGCGGCCTTCAGGGCCTTGAGGTCGGCGGCGGGGAAGCGCTTGGCCGCGGCCGCGATGTCGGCGACTTTGACGCGAAAATCGCGGGCGCGGAGCTTGGCCCCGTCGAATTTCGCGGCGTAGTAGCCGACCGCTTCGTCGCCGCGTTGACGCACGTCGGCGATGATGGCGGCCACGCTTTCGTGTATCTCCCGGGGGACGGTGGCGCCGCGGCAAAAGGCGGCGATATCGGATTCGAAGGTCTTGGAGGAGGCCTGGAGGACGCGCACGGGAGGGGGACGTTTAAGGAGCCGAAGGCGGGACGGAAAGGAAGGAGCGTGACAAGCGGGTGTCAGCGGCGCGAGCCGGTAATCGCGCAAATCACCGGCTTTCAGCAGCGAAAGCCGGGCCAAGGCATGCTTTTCGCGCGGAGAGGACGGGCGGGGGTGCTTGCCCGCGCGACGTCTTCGCCGGGGCCGTTTCGGCCCTCCGGCTCAGTCCCCGAGCGAGGGCAAGGCGAAGAGTTGGGGGTCCAGTGCGGGATTCACCGTGATCTCGGTAAACGTGACGCGAATGGTGCGCTTTTCGCCGTTTTCGAGGGTGTTGACGGTGACGATCTGCTTGGGGAAGCGGAGGCCGCCAGAGCGCATTTCACCCTCTTCCCGGATCTGGGTGCCGCTGTCGGTCTCGGTGAGGACGAGCCGGCCGGTGGCGAGGTCGAAGCTGCGGATAAAGATGATGTCCGGGCCGTGCACGAAGGCGAGTCTGCGGCAGGCCACACCATCGACGGTGGCCAGCCCGCGGTCTTCGACCCGGGCTCCCCGGCTCTCCAGGTCGCGAAAGAAGGCGAGGTTCTCAAAAGTGTTGGCCCGAAGCCGTTTGATCTGTGCCGGGCCGAGGAGAGTCACTTGCCAGAGGGAGGGGTCTTGCGGGTCGGAGACACGGCTCCATGCGTCGTACCCGTCGAGCGCCGTGATCTCGGTGCGGCTGTCGCTGGTGGCGGTGATGCGCTGACGGTCCGGCTTTTGGAACAAGATCTCGATCTTGGCCGTGCCGGCGGAGTCCGCGGCGCCGTCGACGACCTGAAGTTCACCCATCATGCGCAGAGATTCGACTGCTTGGAGGCTCGCTTCGGGCCCGATGAAGGAGCGGGCCTTGCTGATAAGGGCATCGTCGGCGTGCAGAGAAGAGGCGGCGGCGATCAGACCGAGAGGAAACAGGAGGCGAAGCAGAGTGGGGGCGAATCTCATGAGGTCGAAGCGTTCAGGGGTGAGAAAGCGGTGATGCGACGGAGTTCCGGTGGCAAGGATCCACGCGGGAAATGTCTTACCCCGATCCCTTCGCGGACCCGACCCGGAGGACGGGGCCACACTCCAGCGTCGAAGCCGCCGGCCGCGAGGGGGCTCGATCAATCCTGGCCCGGGCCAAACCGATCCCGCACGAGGAGGGACACAGGATGGTTGACGATGCCGGTTCCGGGGGCGGGCGGACGGGGGGTGTTCCCCGATCAGGGGTCCCTCGGCGGGCCTACTCCCACTCGATGGTCGCAGGCGGCTTGGAGCTGATGTCGAGCAGCACCCGGGAAACGCCGCGGACCTCGTTGGTGATGCGGGAAGAGATCTTTGCCAAGAGATCGTAGGGCAAGCGGGCCCAGTCCGCGGTCATGGCGTCACGGCTCTCGACGATGCGCAGGGAGATGACATCGGCGTAATTCCTTTCGTCACCGATGACGCCGACGGACTTCACGGGCAGGTAGACGGCGAAGGACTGCCAGACCTTCCAGTAGTACCCGCTTTTCATCATCTCGTCTTGCAAGATCGCGTCGGCCGCCTTCAGCACGGAGAGTTTGGCGGGAGTCACGTCCCCTGCGACGCGCACGCCGAGGCCGGGGCCGGGGAAAGGTTGCCGCCACACCACTTCGCGAGGGAGGCCGAGGGCTTCACCGACGGCGCGAACCTCGTCCTTGAAGAGTTCCCGCAGCGGCTCGAGGAGTTTCAGCTTCATGCGCTCGGGCAGGCCGCCGACATTGTGATGCGATTTGATCAGCGCGGCCGGGTTTCCCGCGATCGCGACGGACTCGATCACGTCGGGGTAGAGCGTACCCTGGGCGAGCCACTTGGCGCCACCGATGGAGCGCAGCGACTTTTCAAAGACCTCCACAAACGTGTTGCCGATGATCTTACGTTTCGCCTCGGGTTCCGACACCCCCTTCAGGCGGCCGAGAAAAAGTCGGGAGGCGTCCACGACCCGGAGGTCGATGTGGAAGTGATCCCCGTAAAGTTTTTCCACCTGCTCGCGCTCTCCGGCGCGCAGCAGGCCGTTGTCCACGAACACGCAGGTGAGTTGCTTGCCGATGGCCTTGTGGATCAAAGCCGCCGCCACGGAGCTATCCACCCCGCCCGACAGACCGAGCAGCACCCGCTCCTTACCCACCGTCGCCCGGATATTCTCGATGGAGTGCTGGATGTAGTCCTTCGTCGTCCAATCCTGGCGGGCGCCGCAGATCCCGAGCAGAAAGTTACGGATCACATCGATCCCCCGCTCGGAGTGAAAAACCTCCGGGTGAAACTGAATCCCGTAAAAGTTGCGCTTCCGGTCCTCGATGACGGCAAACTCGGAATTCTCGGTGGTACCGATGGCGGTGTATCCAGGCGGCAGCGCGATAAGGCGGTCGCCGTGCGAATTCCAAACCGTGAGTTTTTTCGGCAAGCCCTTGAAGAGCCGGCCCGGCTTGTTGAGCGAGAGGACTCCGTGACCGTACTCGCGATGGCTGCTCTTGGAGACTTTGCCGCCGAGCAGATGACCTTGAAGCTGGATGCCGTAGCAGATCCCGAGGATCGGAACGCCGAGGTCGAAAATGGCGCGATCCGGCATGGGTGCATCCTTGGCGAAAACGCTGCTCGGGCCGCCCGAAAGGATGATGCCGATGACGCCGTCCGACCTAAGCTGAGAAGCCGGGGTGCCGAAGGGGTAGATCTTGGAAAGGACCTGGCACTCGCGGATCCGTCGGGCGATGACCTGGGTGTACTGCGAACCAAAATCGAGAACGGCGATGATCTGAGACATGAGTCGGGAAGATTTAGCGAAGGGTTAAGCAGCGAAGGGGCCAAGGAAGAAGCGAAGCGAAGGGAGAAACTCGAACGCGTAGGGCGGGAGACGTGAAAATCACGGAGTGTGAGCCGCACGCGTTTCCGCGTGCTTCGCCGTGCGCATCAGAAGCGAAGCCGGTCATTGGTCTGCCCACAGCGCGGGCATTCGGACTGGGAATGCTCGCCCTGAACCGCATAAAGGTGGCCGCAACGCACACACTGAAACGACACGTGACGACGCTCGGCCTCGAATCGCGCATGATCACGGCGATCATAAAACACCCACAAACCGAGGAAAACGCCCGCGACCAGGAAACAATAAATGACGGTGGCGGAAACGAGATCCATGACGTGTGACCGGGGCAGACAAGAAGCCGGGGTGTAGGCCGGGGTGCGAAGATCCTCCGGGAGGGGTC
>JBILUB010000025.1:0-14673 GCA_044371245.1 Opitutaceae bacterium | reverse complement strand
CCAGGCGCGGCGGCGGTGGGCGTTTTTCTTCGCGTCGGTCTCGTGGCTGTCGGCGATGAGGCGGCGCATCTCGCGGCAGCCGTCGGCGTCGCGCGAGAGGACTTGCAGGAGCATGCCGTGGGTGACCTGGAAGCGGGAGACGAGGGGCTCGGCGGGGGCGGTCTGGAGGCGCTCGAGGGTTTTGCGGTCCCAGCCGATGGCGCCTTCGGGGGCGGATTGTTTGACGAGCTTCTTTTTGCGCGAGGGGTCGGCGGCGGCCTTTTGTTCGGCGCGGAGGTTCTCGATCACCCATTCGGGGGCTTGGACGACGACGTGGCCGATGTCGTCGAAGCCCTTGCGGCCGGCGCGGCCGGCGATCTGTCGGAAGTCGCGCACGCTGAGGGTGGCGGCCTTGGTGCCGCCGTATTTCCAGAGCTGGGTGAAGACGACGGTGCGGAGGGGGACGTTGATGCCGACGCCGAGGGTGTCGGTGCCGCAGATGACTTTGAGCAGGCCTTTCTGGGCGAGTTGCTCGACGAGGATGCGGTAGCGCGGGAGGAGGCCGGCGTGGTGCACGCCGATGCCGTGGCGCAGCCAGCGTTTGAGCTCCTTGCCGTAGGGGCTGGTGAAGCGCGCGCCCTCGAGCGCGGTGGCGAGCGAGGCTTTCTCCTCCTTCGAGCAGATGGCGAGGCTGGTGAGGTTCTGCGCGGTCTCGGCGGCGGCGCGTTGGGTGAAGTGGACGAGGTAGGCGGGGACGCGGCGTTCGAGCAGGAGTTGCTCGACGCGCTCGGCCAGCGGGATCTCGGACCATTCGAAGTGGAGCGGCACGGGGCGGCGGTCGCTGCGCACGACGGCGACGGGCACGCCGGTGCGGCGCTCGACCTCGCGCTCGATCGCGCGGGTGTCGCCGAGCGTGGCGGACATGAGCAGGAAGCGGCTGCGGGCGAGGGCGACGAGCGGGACTTGCCAGGCGACGCCGCGCTCCTGGTCGGAGTAGTAGTGAAACTCGTCCATGATGATCACGGAGAGGGCGGCATCGTCGCCGCGGGCGAGGGCCTGGTTGGCGAGGATCTCGGCGGTGCAGCAGAGGATGGGGGCGGAGGCGTTGACGGTGGCGTCGCCGGTCATCATGCCGACGCGCTCGGGGCCGAAGTCGCGGCAGAGGGCGAGGAACTTCTCGTTGACCAGGGCCTTGATCGGGCAGGTGTAGACGGAGCGCCGGCCGCGGCAGAGGGCGAAGAAGTGGGCTGCGGCGGCGACGAGGGATTTGCCGGAGCCGGTCGGTGTATTCAGGATGACATTACGCTCGGCGAGCAGCTCGAGCACGGCCTCCTCCTGCTCGGGGTAGAGCTCGAGGCCCTTGGCGGCCATCGCGTCGAGGAAGCGGGAGAGCAGGGCGTCGTCGTTCGCCGCCTCGGCGAGGGTGAGCGGGGCGAGGGGCGGGGCGGGCGGAGGCGTGGGGGCGGGGTCGGGCAAGGCGGCGGAGGGAAGGGGCCGCAAGCAGGTGCAGAAGGCGCGAAAAAGGGGAAGGCGGAAAGCCGTCCGGCGGCTAGTAGCCGGCGGCGGGCGCGGCGGCGGGCGCGCGCGGGTTTTCGCCGGTGAGCTCGGCCAGGAGGGAGGCGGCGTTGCTCGTGCCGAGGCGGCTGGCGCCGGCGGCGAGGAGGGCGCGGGCGTCGGCGAGGGTTTTGATGCCGCCGGAGGCTTTGAGGCGTATGGCGCCGCGGCGGGCGGCGGCCCAGGCGGCGATGTGCTCGATCTTGGCCCCGGCGGAGCCGAAGCCGGTGGAGGTTTTGATGAACTCGGCGCCCGCGTCCTCGCAGAGGCGGAGGGCGGTGAGGCGCTGCGGGGCGTCGAGGTAGCAGGTCTCGACGATCACTTTGACCAGTTGGCGGTGGTCGTGGGCGCAGCGGACGAGGGTGCGCAGTTCGGTGTCGACGAGTTTGAGGTCTCCGTCGCGGAGGGCGGGGTAGTTCATCACCAGGTCGATCTCGTGGGTGCCGGCGGCGGCCATGGCCTCGATCTCCGCGGTCTTGGCGGCGGTGGAGTAGCGGCCGCTGGGGAAGCCGACGACGGTGCCGATGCGCACGCCGGTGCCGGCGAGGGTGGTGGCGGCCAGGGGCACGCTGGCCGGGTAGATCATGACGCAGGCGAAGCGGTGGCGGATCGCTTCGCGGCAGAGGGCGACGATGTCGTCGGCGGTGGCGTCGAGCCGGAGGTTGGTCGAATCGAGGGCGGCGGCGAGGGCGGCGGGCGAGAGCGTCATGGTGGGCGGGGACGGGCCGCAGGGTAGTGTGAAGGGGCGGGGGGGGCGAGGCGGGGAGCGTTTTTACCAGTCGTCGGTGCGGAAGGGCTCCGCGGGCAGGCCGGCGTGGTTGTAGAGGCTGGCGGTGGGCGCGTTTCGCCAGGCGTAGCGGACGGCGACGGGGTCGGGGACGGCGGGAGAGGTGAGGATCAGGTCGGAGCCGTCGAAGCGAGCTTCGGCGGGGTGGAAAGCGCGGTCGGCGCCGGCCAGTTCGAAGCCCGTGATCCGCGCGGTGAGCGAGCTGAGGCCGCCTTCGGGCGGGCCGAAGGTGACGCGGTAGGACGAGGCTTCGCGGGTGGCTTGGAGGAAAACGGGGCCGCGGTCGACGAGGGGGATTTGGTAGGTGCGGGCCAGGGCGAGGCGGGCGAGGCGGCGGCCGACGTCTCTTTTGTTGCGCGGGTGGATGTCGCGGGGGTCGCCGAGGTCGAGGGCGAGGGCCTGGCCGGTGGCGGGCAAGGCGAGGGTGCGGGTCTGGGCTTCGCGGAGTCGGGCCCATTGGAGGCCGTCGGGGTCGCCGGCGGAGTAGCTGGCGAGCTGCACCCAGTAGAAGGGCAGGGTGTCTTGGGCGAAGCGGGCGCGCCAGCCGGTGATCAAGGCGGAGAAGAGGCCGTGGTAGCGGTCGGCGCGCCAGGCGTTGGACTCGCCTTGATACCAGATGACGCCGCGCAGGGCGTAGGGGACGAGGGGGGCGATCATCCCGTTGTAGAGGCCGGCGGGAGTGGAGTGGTGGCCGGGGCCCCAGGGCTCGCCGGGCGGGCGCTCCTTGAAGGGCTGTCCGGCGGCTTGGGCCTCGGTCTGGCGTTGTTCCCAAGCGGCGCGGTCGGCCTGGTATTTGGCTTTACGCTCCGGGTAGCTCGCGAGTTGTCCGGTCCAGTCTTCGCGAACCGAGGCGAGGGCCGGGTCCTTGGACAGGGTGTCGTGGTCGAGCCAGGACTCGGCGCGGGTGCCGCCCCAGGTGCTGTCGATGATGCCGATTGGCAGGTCGAGCCGGGCTTGCAGGTCGCGGGCGAAGTAGTAGGCGACGGCGCTGAACTCGCCGCGGGTCTCGGGGGTGGCGGGTTGCCAGGTGTCGCGGAGGATGCCCACGGTTTCGGCGGGCGAGTCGGCGACGGTCTTGCGGATTTTGATGTGGCGGATGAGGGGATTGGCCGGGGTGGGGATGTCGAGCGCGTGGTCGTAGGTCCGCCGGAGGGGCCATTCCATGTTGGACTGGCCGGAGGCGAGCCAGACTTCGCCGACCAGCACGTCGGAGATGACAAGGGTGGAATCGCCGGCGAGGGTGAGGGTGGAGGGGGTCGAGTTGGCGGGGACCGGGTCGAGCACGACGCGCCAGCGACCCTCGGTGTCTGCCTGGGTGCTTCGGGTTTGGTCGGCGAAGCGGACGGTGATGCGCTCCCCGGGCTCGGCGCGTCCCCAGATGGGCAGGGGGCGGTCGCGCTGGAGTACGGCGTGGTCGCGGAATAGGGGAGCGGGCTCGGGCTTGGCGAAGAGGGTGGCGGCGGCGCCGACGAGGGCGAGGAGGGTCGCGGCGACGCGTTGGGGGGCTGCGGGCATGGGGGGCTCGGGTGCGTGCGGGCTCAGCGGTGGGTGGACTTGCGCAAAAAGGCGCTGATCTCGCGGGCGGTCGGCATGGCGGGTGCGGTGCCGGGGCGGGTGACGGAGAGCGCGGCGACGGCTTGTCCGTGGCGGGCGGCGGCGAGCACGTCGCCGTGATGGAGAATCAATCCGGCGGCGAATCCGCCGACGAAGGCGTCGCCCGCGCCGGTGGTGTCGACGGCGGTGACGCGGTGCGCGGGGATGAGGGTGTAGGGGGTGTCCGATGCGGCGGAGCCGGGGGCGGGCGAGGCGAGGGAGACGTAGCAGCCGCGCCGTCCGAGGGTGACGATGACGGTGGAGGGCCCGAGCCGGCGGCAGAGGGCATGCAGGGCGGCGGGGGTCTCGGCGGCGAGCGCGGTCTCGGTGTAGGCCGGGGCGCGGCTCTTCGCGCCAGGGGGGCGGGGAGCGAGTCCGAGCTGGTTGATCAAAGCGACGAATTCGGTCTCGTTCGGGATCAGCACGTCGGCTTCGCGGAGGAGGGCGGGGTCGAAATCGGGGCGCATGGGCGCGGGGTTTAGCACGGTGAGGGCGCCGGCGCGGCGGGCGGAGCGCAGGGCGCGGGTGACGACGGGCAGCCCGGTCTCGAGCTGGGTGACCACGACGCGGGCGCCGCGGAAGAGGTCGGGGGGGAGGTCGCGGGGGGCGAGGGCGGCGTTCGCCCCGAGGGCGACGACGATCTGGTTCTGGCCGGAATCGTCGACGAGGATGGAGGCGGAGCCGGTGGCGTGCCTAGGCTTGGTGATGAAGTGGGCGGTGATCCGGTTGGAGGCGTAAAAGGAGCGGGCGACATCGGCGAAGGCATCGCCGCCGACCGCTCCGACAAAGAGGGTGGGCACGCCGGCGCGGCCGCAGGCGATCGCCTGGTTCGAGCCCTTGCCGCCGGGGCCAAGGGCGAAGGAGCGGCCGATGGTGGTCTCGCCGGGGCGGGGAAAGGCGGCGCAGCGCCAGGTGAGGTCTTGCATGTAGCTACCGACTACGATCACGGCGGGGGCGGGAGTGGGGTGCGCGGACATAAGGCGCGCAGCCAAACGGTCGCCGAGTGGTACGGCAAGCCCCTGACCGGGCGCGGCCTGCGCATGTGACGAACGTAGGGCGGGATTTTTACCGCTGTAACTTTTGTGAAACGCGCATCCTTTGCCCTAGGCCGCGAGCCGGGTCGGGTTTAGCCTGAGCGGACGATTTTTTAACCTGTCTTTTCGAATCCAGCTTCCGTTTCCCGCGCCATGTCGGACCCGCACGCCTCTTCCGCCAAGAAAATCCTCGTCGTGGATGACGAGACCGATGTCACCGAGCTGCTGGCCTACACGCTCAAGGCGAAGGGCTTTGTGGTGGAGACCTTAAACGACCCCAATCGGAGCATCGGGGTGGCCCGGACTTTTCTGCCGGATCTGGTGGTTTTGGACGTGATGATGCCTGATCTGAACGGGATCCAGATCTGCCGGATGATCCGCGCGGACGCCAAGCTGAAGAAGGTGCCGGTGATCTTCCTCACGGCCAAGGCGGAGGAGGGGGATCGTATCCAGGGTTTGGAGACGGGGGCGGACGACTATCTCTGCAAGCCCTTTAGCACAAAGGAGCTCGTCCTTCGGATTCAGACGATCCTGCGGCGGATGCAGGAGGGTGCGCCGGAGACGCCGCGGCTGCTGCTGGCGGGGCGCATCGTGCTGGATGGCGAGCGGCATACGGTGACGGTGTCGGAGCAGCTGGTCGAGCTGACGGCCACCGAGTTTAAGTTGTTGCGGCTTTTGATGGAGCGGCGGGGGCGGGTGCAGACGCGCGAGCATTTGTTGATCAATGTCTGGAACTACGAGACCGAGATCGAGACGCGGACCGTCGACACCCATGTGCGGCGGCTGCGAGAGAAGCTCGGCACCGAGGCGGACTGGATCGAGACGATCCGCGGCGTGGGTTACCGTTTCGCCGAGCGTCGCGCGGCGGAGGCGGCGAATACCTGAGCCGCGTCCGCTTTTCCCCCCGCCGGCCGGCCGGCCGGCTCCGGATGGGCCGCGTTCGCGTTGCCTTCCCGGCACCCGCCCCAACTCTCCGCCCCGCCATGCTCGTCCCCGCCCTCGTCGTCGCCTTGCTCGCGCTCGGCATGGTTTCTTTCCGCCTGCGCAACCACCGCCGGGCGGTGGCCGCCCTGCACGAGTCCTTGCGGGCCCGGCGGCCTTTGTTGCGCGAAGACCTGCCCGGGGTCCTGGGTCCGGGCTGGGACGAGCTCTGCGTGGCGGCCGGGGAGTTGACCGCGGAGCTCGGGCGCATCGACCAGCAGCGCACCGGACAGCTGGCCCAGCTCGAGGCGACGCTCGGATCCCTCCAAGAGGCCGTGCTGATCATCGACGCGAACAACTACATCCTTTTGGCCAATCAGGCGTTTAACGCGATTTTCCCGCGGGCTGGCGGCGTTTTGGGCGAGCGGTTGGAGCTGGCGCTGCGCAGCGATGCGTTTCTGCGGCTGGTGGACCGGGTGCGGGCCGAGGGAGCGCAGGCGCGGCAGGAAATCGAGTTTGTCGACACCCAGGGCTCGACCTGGGTCGAGGTGACGAGCTCGGAGCTGGCGCCGTTTAACGGGCATCCGGGCCCCTGCCTGCTTTTTGTGCTGCATGACATCACGCGTCAGAAGCGGCTGGAGGGGGTGCGAAAGGATTTTGTGGCGAATGTCTCCCACGAGCTGCGCACCCCGCTCTCCGTGATCAAGGGCTACGTGGAGACCCTGGTGGACGGGCACGACAGCATGCCGCTGGCGGATCGTGATCGGTTCCTGAAAACGATCCAGCGCCACACCGAGCGGCTGAACTCGTTGCTGGAGGATCTGCTCGCGCTTTCGCGGCTCGAATCGGCCCAGCCCGGACTCGCGCGCGAGCGGGTGGATCTCGGGCAGCTCTTCGCCGTCGCGCTCGAGGACTTTCGCTCGCGGCCCGCGGCGGAGGGGCATCGGTTTAGTCTCGCGATCGATCCGAACACCCCGCCGGTGCTGGTCGATCCGCTGAAGCTCGGCCAGGTGCTGGATAATCTCGTCTCGAACGCGTTGAAGTACACGCCGCGCGGCTCGCGCATCGACCTGAGCGCGCGTATGGCCTCCACGGATACGGTGGAGCTCGCCGTCGGGGATAACGGCCCCGGCATACCCCCGGAAGATCTGCCGCATATTTTTGAGCGCTTCTACCGGGTGGACAAGGGACGTTCGCGCGAGAAGGGCGGCACGGGCCTGGGCCTGAGCATCGTGAAGCACATCGTGCAACTCCACGGCGGTAAGGTCTGGGCCGAGAGCCGGCTGGGCGCGGGCACGACCTTTTTTATCGTCTTGCCGCTGCACGCGCCGCTGGCCCCGCCCGGGGCGGGCGGGGGCACGAGGGCCGGGGGCAAGGGCTTGATCGCGGCCGGCTCGTGATCGTGAGCGCTCCTGGCGCAGCTCCGCGTTGACCCGGACGCCGGGCTTTGCGTGCGTCTCGCCCCGGCTTTTGTCGCCGGGGCCCGTGCCGATCGACGTCTACACCACCATCCGAGATCAACGACTCGCCGCCCTGCGCGATGAGTTTTTCCCGCGTTTGCCTCTGGCCGAGGGCGTGCCGCTCACGCTCGAGATCGGGTGTGGCCACGGCCACTATCTCAACGCGTTTGCCGCCGCCCACCCCGGGGAATTCTGCGTGGGCGTAGACCTTTTGGCCGACCGGATCGGGCGGGCCACGCGAAAGGCGCAACGGGCTCGTTTGCCCAATCTGCTTTTTGTCCAGGCCGAGGCGGCGCTCTTCCTCTCGGCACTGGCAGGGTGGCCAACTGCGCCCGGGCCGATCCCGGAGGCGGGTGCCTCGCCGGCAGAGGAGCGCCTCACCCCGCCCCGGCTGCGCCGCGTTTTTGTTTTGTTCTCGGACCCCTGGCCGAAAAGACGGCATTGGAAACACCGCGTCCTGCAGCCGACCTTGCTCGATGCACTAGCCCTCTTGACCGCGCCCGGAGCTGCGCTGCATTTCCGCACGGATCACCCTGAGTATTTTGCCTACGCATCGGACGTGGTGGCCGAGCACCCCTCCTGGTCTCTGGCCCGTCCCGAGGAGCCCGGCGGGGCCTGGCCTTTTGAGCATGTGTCGGTCTTCGAGGAGCGGGCCTTGGCTGGTGTGCCACGCTCATTTACGGCACTACGCCGCTAAGCCGCGGCGTCTGGCCGAGCGGGTCAGGAGCCGGGCCCCGGGACCGCCAGTAGCGGGAACGGCTGTGCAATTTCTTTCAACTAATGACCCGGTCGGGATGAAAGAGCTGCGACTTCCAAGATTGACGCGCCCCGGCGCGGCTACCTAGTTCCTGCCCTTTTCCCCTCTTTCCATGGCTCTCCGCGTTTTCGCCTCCGCCCTCCGCACCCTCGTCGCGCTGCCGCTCGTCGCGGCCACCGCCGCGACGGCGCGCGCGGCCGAGGGACATGCGGCCCCCGCCAATCTGACGACCTTTCTGAATCTTCCGTCTTGGATGCCGGTTTCCAACTCCATCCTGACGAGTTTTCTTATCACCACGCTGCTGATTATCGGCATCCGCTGGATGGTGGGCACGCCCAAGATCATCCCTGGGCGCGGGCAGTCCGTGTTTGAGAGCCTGATCGGAGCCCTGAAGGACATGCTCGAGCCCATCGTGGGCAAAAAGGCCATGCCCGGAGCCTTCCCCGTACTGCTCTGCCTGTTCATCTTTATCCTGATTCATAACTGGTCCGGTCTGCTCCCGTTTATCGGTACGGTCGGGTGGGGCCACACGGATCCCGCCACGGGTAAATTCGTGATCGATGCCCCGCTGCTCCGCCCCCACACCTCCGAGGCGAACGGCACCCTGGCCCTCTCCCTCTTCTCGTTCGGAGCCTGGCTCATCCTGATCTTTAAGTACGCGGGTCCGGGCCTGATCTGGCACGACCTTTTCGGCAACAAGGCCGGCAAAGGCGAGCTGCACCCCGCGATGTACTACTTCCTCTCGGTGGTGTTCTTCCTCGTGGGGATCATCGAGCTGGTCTCGATCGGCATGCGCCCGATCACCCTTTCGGCCCGACTCTTTGGCAACGTGTTTGGCGGGGAAAACCTCCTGCATGCCACGGGCTTTATCTTCATCTTCTACTTCCTCGAAATCATCGTCGGCCTCGTCCAGGCCTTTGTCTTCACCCTGCTTTCCTCGGTCTACATCGGCCTGATCTGCAATCACGGCGACGACCACGGGCATGACGACGAGCACGCCGCCGCCGCACCCGCCAAGCACTAAGTCTCCCCCCCTTTTCCCGGAAGCCATCGCGGGCCCACGAGCCACACCAAACGCGGGTTTCCGGGGTCAACCACACCACACCAAACCCACCCATCCACCATGCTCCCCCTCGCTCAGATTGAAGCTGCCGCCGGCATCACCGGCAATCTCGCCACCGGTCTCGCCGTTTTCGGCGCCGCCCTCGCCGTCGGTCTCATCGGCTTCCGCACCGTCGAAGCGGTCGGCCGCAACCCCCAGGCTCAGGGCAAGATCCTGCCCCTCGCCCTCGTGCTCGGCGCCTTCGCCGAAGGCCTTGGCATTCTCGCCATCTTCGTGCTCGGCGGCAAGTAAGCCCCGCGCGACCCGTTCGCCCACGGCCGGGGTCCGCTTCACTTGCTGAAGCGCCGCCCCGGCCTCCTCCCTTTCCACGTCAGCCCTAGCTCCTCCGCGCCATGTTCGCCCTCCTCGCCGCCAGCACCGACGCCGACGCCCCCTCGGGCGCCGCCGAGCTCATCCATCGCTTTGGTATCCAGCCCGGGTACGTGGCGATGCAGTTCGTGAGCTTCGCGATCCTGGCCTACGTGCTCTATCGCTTCGCGATCAAACCCACGCTCGCCACCATGGACGAGCGCAACCAGCAGATCGAAGCCGGACTCAAAAACGCCCAGGCGACCGCCGCCCGTCTCGAGCAGGCCACGCAACAAGCCGCCGCCCAGCTCAAGGCCGCGCAGGTCGAGGCCAACAAGATCGTCGACGAAGCGCGCAAGGCGGCCAAGGAGCTCTCCGAGCGCGAGACCGCCGCCGCCACCGCCCGCGCCAACGCCCTGCTCGCCAAGGCCAACGAAGCCGCCGAGCTCGAGCGCAAGAAGATCATGGCCGAGGCCCAGCAGGAAATCGCCCGCCTCGTCGTCGCCACCACCGAGCGCGTGCTCGCCAAGAAACTCACCGACTCCGACCGCGCCGCCTACAACGAGGCCGCCGCCCGCGAGCTCACCCAAGTCTGAGGCCGCGCCACCCGTCCCCGTTTTTTCCCCCGCTCTCCCATGCCCGCCGTCCCCGCCAAGATTCGCGCCCACGCCAAGCAACTCCTCCAGCTCTCGCTGGATGAAGCCGGCGTGGTCTCCGCCGAGCGAGTCGGCGGGGTCCTGGAGTACCTCGAGAAAAATCCGCCCGCCCGACTCGCGCTCCTGCTTGCGGCCTACCGCAAGCTCATCGCGACCGAACTCGCCAAAGGCGAAGCCCGGGTCGAGCACGCGGGCCCGGTCGCTCCCGCCGCGCTCGACGCCATCGCCACCGCGCTCGCCCGCCGCTACGGGCGCCCGGTCACCACCACCTCCACCCCGAACCCGCGGCTGCTCGCCGGCCTGCGCGTTCGTATCGGCGATGATGTTTACGAGTCCTCCGTCGCCGGCCAGCTAGCCGCCCTCCGGGCCTAGGCCCCGGCCGAAGCGACCGTACTCCTCGCCACCTCCCGAGCTCCTCCGCCCCGGCCCCTTTCCTCCCAACTTTCCCCGCCCCCGCCTTTTTCCGCCTTTTTAAAATGAGCACCGTCCTCGCCCAAATCGAATCGCAGATCGCCAAGCTCTCCTCGAAGACCGTCCGCAAGAACACCGGCGTCATCACCACCGTCGCTGACGGTGTCGCCAAGGTCGACGGCCTCTCCGAGGTCATGTACAACGAAATGGTCGCGTTCCCCGGCGGCGTGATTGGCATCGCCCTAAACCTCGGCGAAGACGAGGTCGGCTGCGTCGTCCTCGGCGACGTCTCCCAGCTGAAGCAGGGCGACGAGGTCCAGACCACCGGCACATTGCTCTCCGTGCCCGTTGGCAAGGGCTTGCTCGGCCGCGCCGTCGACGCCCTCGGCAAACCCGTCGACGGCAAGGGCCCGATCGCCTCGACCGAGACCTACCCCGTCGAGAAAATCGCCCCGGGCATCATGGCCCGTAAGTCCGTTTCGCAGCCTCTCTTCACCGGCATCATGGCGATCGACTCCATGATCCCGATCGGCCGCGGGCAACGCGAGCTGATCATCGGCGACCGCGGCACCGGCAAGACCACCATCGCGATCGACACCATCATCAACCAGGCGAACATCAACCGCGTCGGCCTGGCCAGCGGCGACCCTAAGTTCCGCCCCGTCTACTCCATCTACGTCGCCGTCGGTCAGAAAAACTCCAACATCGTCCGCACCATCGCCGCCCTCGAGGCCGCCGGCGCGCTCGAGTTTACCTGCATCGTCGCTGCCCCCGCCGCCGACAACCCCGCCAACCAGTACCTCGCCCCCTACTCCGGCGCGGCGATCGGCGAGTGGTTTATGGAAAACGGCATGGATGCCCTCATCGTTTACGACGACCTCTCCAAGCACGCCGTCGCCTACCGCCAGATCTCGCTCATCCTGAAGCGCCCCTCCGGCCGCGAAGCCTATCCCGGCGACGTCTTCTACCTCCACTCCCGCCTGCTGGAGCGCGCGGCCCGTCTAGACGGCAAAGGCTCGCTCACGGCGCTCCCCATCATCGAGACCCTCGCCGGCGACGTCTCGGCCTACATCCCCACCAACGTCATCTCGATCACCGACGGGCAGATCTTCCTCGAGACCGACCTCTTCAACCAAGGCATCCGCCCCGCCGTCTCCGTCGGTCTCTCCGTCTCCCGCGTGGGCTCCGCCGCCCAGATCAAGGTCACCAAACAAGTCGGCGGTAAACTCAAGGGCGAGCTCGCCCAGTTCCGCGAACTCGCCGCCTTCGCCCAGTTTGGCTCCGACCTCGATGCCAAGACCAAAGCCCAGCTCGACCGCGGATCCCGCATCGTCGAACTCTTTAAGCAGCCCGCCTTCAGTCCGATCTCGATCGAGCTCCAGGCCGTCACCATTTTCGCCCTGCAGAAAGGCTACTACGACCACGTCGACCTCAAGAAGGTCACCGCCACCTCCGTCTCCATCCGCGAATTTTTTAAGGCCCGCCACGACGCACTCCTCACCGAGATCCGCACGAAGGCCGCCCTCGACAAGGACCTCGAGGCCAAGATCGTCGCCGCCCTCGACGCCTGGAAGTCGACCCACTCGGCCTAAATCCCCACCCGGGTCCGCCGCGCACAGCCCACCGGACGCGATCAACCCCGTCATCTCCCCGGCCGCAGCCCCGACCAAACCCAATGCCCTCCACCCGCGACATCCGACGCCGCATCAAGTCGGTTAAAAACACCCGCCAAATCACCAAGGCGATGGAGCTGGTCGCCGCCTCCAAGATGAAGAAGGCGCAGCAGGCCGCCCTCTCCGGACGCGCCTACGCCCAGCTCATGGCCAAGATGCTCGCCCGCCTCGCGCCCCGCCTCGCCGAGGTGAAGCACCCCTTCCTCACCCAGCGCGAGATCCGGACCCGCGGCGTGCTCCTCATCACGACCGACAAAGGCCTTTGCGGCCCGCTCAATGCCAACCTCTTCAAGCTCGTGCTCGAGGTCAAAGGCCCCGCCCGCTACTATGCCATCGGCCGCAAGGGCGCCCAGTTTCTCGCCCGGACCAAGCGGGATCTGGTCGCCGACTTCACCGTCTCGGACCGCCTCGGCTTCAACGAGGTCAAGCCCGTGATCGAGCTCATGGTCAAAGCCTACCTCGCCGGCGAGATCGACACCATCGAGGTCATCTACCCGCGCTTCCGGAACACCCTCGTCCAGGAGCCCACCCTCCGGCCCGTCCTGCCCCTCGCCAGCCTCCAGGAGTTTATCCAGGCCGCCCAGAACGACGCCGGAACCGAGGACCAGCAGCCCGACGACCGCGACATGGTCTTCGAACCCTCCGCGGCCGAAGTGCTCGAGGCGCTCATCCCCTTCTACGTCAACCGCCACATCTACCAACTCGTCCTCTCCGCCCGCGCGTCCGAGCACTCGGCCCGCATGGTCGCGATGAAGACCGCCAAGGACAACGCGAACAAACTGCTCGGCGACCTCACCCTCGAGTACAACAAAGCCCGTCAGGCCGGCATCACCGCCGAGATCCTCGAGATCGCCGCCGCTCAGTTCGCCACCGCGGCGTAAGCACTTTCCAAAAAAGATCCGACTGATCTCCAAAACCAACTCTCAAGAAAATGAACACCGGCAAAATCGTTCAAGTCATCGGCCCCGTGGTGGACGTGAAGTTCACCAACGAAACCATCCCGCCCATCTACCAGGCGCTCACCGTCGACTTCACCGTCTCCGGCAAGGCCGAGAAGCTCACCCTCGAGATCCAGCAGCATCTCGGTGACGGCGTCGCCCGCACCATCGCGATGTCCTCCTCCGAAGGCCTTCAGCGCGGCATGTCCGTGGTCGACACCGGCGCCCCCATCTCCGTGCCGGTCGGTGAAGGCATCCTCGGCCGCATCTTCGACGTCACCGGCAGCCCCGTGGACGGCAAGGGCCCGGTCAACTTCACCAAGAAGTACCCGATCCATCGCGCAGCCCCCGCACTCGTCGACCAAAACACCAATGCCGAGATCCTCGAGACCGGCATCAAGGTCATCGACCTCATCGCCCCCTTCACCAAGGGTGGAAAGGTCGGCGCCTTCGGTGGCGCCGGCGTCGGCAAGACGGTCGTGATCATGGAGCTGATCAACAACATCGCCAAGACCCACGGCGGCTACTCCGTGTTTGCCGGCGTCGGCGAGCGCTCCCGCGAGGGCAACGACCTTTACCACGAGATGTCCGAGGCCGGCGTGATCAAGCAGGACAACCTCGCCGAGTCCAAGGTCGCCCTGGTCTACGGTCAGATGAACGAGCCGCCGGGCGCCCGTATGCGCGTGGCCCTCTCGGCCCTCGCCATGACCGAGTTCTTCCGCGACGAGCAAAACCGCGACGTGCTCCTCTTCGTGGACAACATCTTCCGCTTCTCCCAAGCCGGCTCGGAAGTGTCCGCCCTCCTCGGCCGTTCGCCCTCCGCGGTCGGCTACCAGCCCACCCTGTCCAACGAAATGGGTCTGCTCCAGGAGCGCATCACCTCGACCAAGAAGGGCTCCATCACCTCCTTCCAGGCCGTTTACGTGCCCGCCGACGACCTCACCGACCCCGCCCCGGCCAACACCTTCGCCCACCTCGACTCCACCATCGTGCTCGAGCGCTCCATCGCCGAGCTCGGCATCTACCCCGCCGTCGATCCGCTCGCCTCCGTCTCGAAGGCGCTCGAGCCCTCGATCGTCGGCGAGGAGCACTACCAGGTGGCCCGCGAGGTCCAGCGCGTCCTCCAGCGCTACAAGGACCTCCAGGACATCATCGCGATTCTTGGTCTCGACGAACTCTCCCCCGAGGACAAGGCCCTGGTCTACCGCGCGCGTAAGATCCAGCGCTTCCTCTCCCAGCCCTTCACCGTCGCCGAAGTGTTTACCGGATCCCCCGGCAAACAGGTGCCGGTCAAGGACACCATCCGCGGCTTCAAGATGATCCTCAGCGGCGAGCTCGACCACGTGGCCGAGGGCGACTTCTACATGAAGGGCGGCATCGACGAGGTTTTGGCTGCCGCCAAAAAATAAACGTCGAAAAGCTGAAATTTTAGAAAGCTGAGATCCCGGATCCTCCTCTGATTCTCAGCTCTCCGCGTTTCAGTTTTCCGCTTTTCCGCG
>JBILUB010000264.1:0-4138 GCA_044371245.1 Opitutaceae bacterium | reverse complement strand
GGAGCTGGTCCACACGCTGAACGGCTCCGGCTTGGCGGTGCCCCGGGTGCTGGCGGCGCTGCTGGAGAACAATCTCCAGGCCGACGGCACGGTGAAGCTGCCCGCGGCCCTCGTCCCCTATTTCGGCCGCGAAATCCTGCGTTTCGGCTGAGCCCCGCGGCTCAGGACCGGGCCGGCGGCGAGCGCGGTCCGGAGCGAGCCAAGCCCCGCGATGAACTGGGTCCGCGTCGCCGGGAGCCTCGCCCTCGCCCTAACGCGGGAGCGGCTGCACCCGGCGGTGTTGCGCTGGGCGGCGGAGTCGGGGCCGAAGGAGCGCTGGGCGGTCGCGTTGTCCGGGGGAGCGGATTCGGTGGCCCTGTTGCTGCTGCTCTGGGCGCATTTTCCGGAGCGCAGGGAGCGGCTGCTCTGCCTGCACTACGATCACCGGCTGCGGGGGCGGGCCTCGGCGGGGGACGCGCGTTTTTGCGCCGGGCTCTGCCGCTCGCTGGGGGTCGCGCTGGTCGCGGGGCGGCGTGAGGGCGCCCCGGGCGGAGCGCTCTCCGAGGCGGAGTCGCGGGCGAAGCGTATCCAGTTTTTCACCACGACGCTGCGGCGCCGCCGGGTGGGCGCGCTTTTCACCGGCCACCACCGCGATGATCTCGCCGAGACGATTTTGATGCGGCTCGCGCGTGGTTCGGGTGCGGCGGGGCTGGCGGCCCCGCGTCCGGTGCATGCGCAAGCGGCGCTGGGCCGGGTGCATCTGCGGCCCCTCCTCGATCTGGAGAAGGCCGTTTTGCTCGCCGCCCTCCGGACCGCGGGCGCACGGTGGCGGGAGGACGCGTCCAACACCTCGTCCGCGCATCTGCGCAACCGGGTGCGCAGCGGTCTCTTGCCGGCCTGGCGCTCGCTGGCGGCCGAGCCGGGGCGGGACGCGCTTGCCGGCCTGGCCCTGAGTCGCGAGTTGCTGGAGGAGGATGAGGTCGCGCTCGAGGCCTGGGCGGTCCAGGTCTATCGAATCGATCGCGCCGGCGGGCTGCTGTTGCGCCCGTTGCGGGAATTGCCTCGGGCGGTGCTACGCCGGGTGTTGCGGCGATGGTTGGAAGAGGGGCCCGGGCCGGTGAGTTTGAATCGGCGGGGATTCAATGCCCTGCTCGATCACTTGGAGGCCGGGAGGACGGGAGCCAGGCTCAGTCTCGCGGCCGGGCTCCGTGCCCGGCTGACGAAGGCGCGGCTGATTCGCGAGGACGCGGCGCCGGTCCGCGCGGTGGCGGGTTGGAGACGGGAGCGCGAATCGGTTTCGAGCGGGGAGGGGTAGAGTTACCCGGGCGGGTGAGCACGACCCGCTAGGCGTATCCCCTGGGGCAGGAGCTTTGGCTCCGTCCGTTGACTTATCGGGGGGGAACCTGCAGGGTCTTCATTCAGTCCACTTCCTGATGCCCGACCCGACCCAAGACAGTAATCGTCCGCCGCGCCGCCCGCTGAAGAACTTGCCCCCCGACCGCTTCCCGCGCGTGTGGCTGGTCTGGATCGCGTTGCTCGCCGCCCTGCTCGCCGTGCTTTGGCTAAACCCCGCCAAGGCCCCCGGACAAGCACCGCTGAAGATCACCGAAGTCGTCGAACTGGCCGAGGCGGGCAAAATCAAGGAAGGCGTGATGCGCTTCAACAGCGCGGGCGGCCCTTACTGGTTTGAGATCACGGGGGAGACGCACGAGGAGGTGTTGGCGCTCGAAGGCGAGGCCAAGACCAAGGCGTTTCGCGCCTCCGGCCGTCTCACCGATGGCACCTACGAACGCCTCGAGCGCACGGGCGTGTTTAAACAAGTGCCGGCCGGCAACGTCTGGGCCAACATCGCGGCCAATCTCATCCCCTTCATCCTGATCATCGGTTTGCTGTACTTCCTCTTCGTGCGGCAGCTGCGCAATGCCGGTCGCGGGGCGCTGAGTTTTGGCAAGAGCAAGGCCAAGATGCTGACGCGAGATCGGGACAAAATCACCTTTGCTCAAGTCGCGGGGTGCGACGAGGCCAAGCAGGAGATCGCCGAGGTCGTGGATTTTTTGCGCGATCCGAAGAAGTTTCAGAAGATGGGCGGAAAGATCCCGAAGGGCATCCTGCTCGTCGGTCCTCCCGGTACCGGCAAGACGCTCCTGGCCAAGGCGGTCGCGGGCGAAGCCGACGTGCCCTTCTTCAGCGTGAGCGGCTCCGATTTCGTGGAGATGTTTGTCGGTGTCGGCGCCAGCCGCGTGCGAGACATGTTTGAGCAAGGCCGCAAGAACGCGCCCTGCATCATCTTTATCGACGAAATCGACGCGGTCGGGCGCCAGCGCGGCGCCGGACTCGGCGGGGGCAACGACGAGCGTGAGCAGACTCTCAACAGCCTCCTGGTCGAGATGGACGGTTTCGACACCTCCGAGGGAGTGATCATCATCGCCGCGACCAATCGAGTCGATGTGCTCGACCAGGCGCTGCTGCGCCCCGGCCGTTTCGACCGCCAGATTTATGTCGATCTCCCCGATCTCGCGGGTCGTGAGCAGATCCTGAAGGTCCATGCCCGGAAGATCCAGTTGTCGGATGACGTGGATTTGAACGTCGTGGCTCGTGGCACCCCCGGGCTCTCCGGTGCGGAACTGGCCAACCTGCTGAATGAATCCGCCCTCCTCGCCGCGCGGCGGGGCAAAAAGCGGGTCGATGCGCAGGATGTGGATGATGCGCGCAACAAGGTGCTTTTCGGCCTCGAACGTCGCAAAGGGATGGATGCCGAGGACCGCAAGATCGTGGCGGTGCACGAGGCGGGGCATGCCCTCGTCTCGGCGGTGATCAAGGATGAGACGATGCCGGTGCACAAGGTGACGATCATCCCGCGCGGGCGCTCGCTTGGCAGCACGATGTACATCCCCTCGAAGGACACCTACAACTACGCCAAGCGGCGGATGCTCAATCAACTGGCGACTCTCTTTGGCGGTCGTATCGCCGAGGACGTCGTGCTCGGCGATATCACTTCGGGCGCCTCCGGCGACATCCGGCAGGCTTCCAAGCTCGCCCGGCACATGGTCTGTGATTGGGGCATGAGCGTGCTCGGCCCGATCGCGTTTGGCTCCAACGAGGACACGGTGTTTTTGGGGCGCGAGATCACGCGCTCGCAGCAGCATAGCGAGGAGACTTCCCGGGTCATCGACGCAGAGGTGAAGCGGATCGTCGACGAGCAGTATCAGCGGGCCAAGGAGATCATCCTCTCGCACCGGGTGGCCTTGGATAAAATCTCCGACGCGCTGCTGGAGTACGAGACGATCGACGGCAAACACGTGGACGAAATCTTGGAGTTCGGTGAGATCCGCAGCGCGGTGCGCCAGCCGGAGCCCCCGCCGATCCCCGATTCCGCGGCCAAGCCAGACGCGGCAACTGCTCCTCGTCGCGAGCCTGAGACCCCGCTGGGTGGCGCGCCCGCTCCCTCGCCCGTTTGATCGAAAGCAAGACGGGGCGGATTTTTCACAAAGAGACGCGGGGTCGAGAGCACCTCGCGTCTCTTCGTTTTTTTGGCGAGCGGGTAAACGCCCCGTAGCTCGCGCGATCGGGTCGGTCGCGGGCGCGTGATCGGGCGGGTTTCGCTCTCGTCCGTCGCGGCGCATCGCGGCGAGGGGGCGGGGCTTTTCCTTGGCCCGAGCCAAGGGGGTCTTTTTGCTCGGCGGGTGGCCGACCCGATGCCTGATCACGACCCGATTCTCACTCTCCGACCGATCGGCTACATCCGTAGCGGCAAAGGCGTGAAGTTTCAGGCGCGGCATCAGCCCGATGAGAACGAAGTGGAGGAGAACCGGGTCGAGCTGCGTCCGGATGCGGATCTGGCGCTGGCCACCGCCGATCTCGCGGGCTTTGAGCGGGTGTGGTTGCTCTGGTGGTTTCATCGCAACAGCACCTGGCGCCCGCAGGTCATCCCTCCTCGCGGTCCGCAGCGGCGCCGCGGACTCTTCGCCACGCGTTCTCCCCATCGACCTAATGCGCTCGGACTGACGCCGGTGCGGCTGCTCGGGGTCGAGGAGGGTGGGCGGGTCTTGCGCATCGGCCCGTGCGATTTGGTGGAGGGCACCCCGATTTTCGACCTGAAGCCCTACGTGCCGGCCTACGATTCTTTCCCGGGATCGCGCGCGGGCTGGATCGACGAAGT
>JBILUB010000263.1:0-4172 GCA_044371245.1 Opitutaceae bacterium | reverse complement strand
AGACGGACTTCTGGATCGAACTGGGTGAGAGGGCTGGCGTGGTGGAAACGAGCAAGGTGAGGAACCTGCGGCAGGAGGCGGCTGAGTTGATCAAGATTTTCGCCGCCACTCGTCGCACCGCGCGTTCCCCCAAATCATAAATCATCGATGTTAAATCATCTTTAGTTAGGCCGTTTTGAAACGGGACTCGATCAGGCTCATGAGGCGGTCGAGGACGAAGCCGATGATGCCGATGGTGAGAATGGAGAAGATGATGTTCCCGTAGTTGGCGTTGTTATACTCGTTCCAGAGGAAGGAGCCGACGCCGGTGCGGCCGGTGAGCATCTCGGCGGCGACGATGACGAGCCAGGCGATGCCGAGGGAGAGGCGGAAGCCGGTGAACATGTAGGGCAGGGTGGCGGGCACCATGATCTTGAAGAGCATCTTGGTGCGGGAGAGCTTCAGCACGCGCCCGACGTTGAGATAATCCTGCGGGATGGCGCGGACGCCGACGGCGGTGTTGAGCACGGTCGGCCACATGGCGCAGACGGCGATGGTGAAGAGCGCGCCGTAAGTGAGGGCCTCGGCGCCGGCGTTGAAAAAGATCGCGATGCCGAGGGGCAGCCACGCGAGCGGCGAGACGGGACGGAGCACCTGGATGATGGGGTCGGCGATCTTGGTGAAGGTCTTGGAGAGGCCGAGGAAGAAGCCGACCGGCGTGCCGATGACGAGGGCCAGGAGGTAGCCCTGCGCGACGAGCCAAAGTGATTTTTGCGCGAGGCGGAGGATGCCCTGGTCCTGCTCTCCGCGATAGGCGAAGGGAGCGACGATGTAGGGCTTGGCGGTATGCCAGGTGGCGATCGGGTTGGGGAGCGTGGTGGCGATGCCGACATGCTCTTCCTTGGTGACCTGGGCGTAGGCCGGGTCGGTCTCCTTGAGGCTATCGAGCTGGGCTTGGCCACTCCAGAAAGTCTCCGTGACGGTGCGTCCGTCGGGGAGCGTGCGTTCGATGGCGATGCGTCCGGACAAGGCCGACCAGAAAAGGAGGAAGGCGACCAAGCCGACCAGGCCGAGAAAGAGTGAATGGAGGAAGGATTTCGCGGAGGCGGACATGGGAAAGGGGGACGAGCGCGGAGTGGGGCGGGTCGGACGAGGGGGCCGGGCGGGATGGGCGCGGAGGACGGTGAGCTGGCGGGGAGAGGCCGGCGACGCGGTGATGGCGCGTCGCCGGCGGGAAGCGGGGCGAGCGATCAGCCTTTCGCGGAGTGGATCGCGAAGGCCTTGGCGTAGGCGTCGAGATCGCCCTTGGGATCGAAGCTTACGCCGTCGAAAAGGGAGAAGGGGGAATCATCCTGGACGCGGTCGGTGACGCCGAGCTCGGCCATGGCCTCGGAGTAGAGGTCGCCGCGGATGACCTGTTTCACGATGCCGGCGTAGTCGGGGGTGCCCTTGACCATGCCCCAGCGGCGGAACTGGGAGAGCCACCAGAGACCGTATTTGGGCTGGGGGTAGTTGCAGTTGCGCAGGGAGAAGTGCATGGGGAACTCGTCCTTCACCTTGCGGCCGTCGCCGTAGTCGAGATCGCCGAGGAGACGGGGGAGGATGACCTCCTTGTCGGTGGAGACGTAGTTTTTGCGCGCGAGGATCTCGCACATCTCGGGACGGTTGGCGAAGTCGTCGAGCCAGAGGGAGGCCTCGTGCACGGCCTTGAGCACGGCTTTGACGGTCTTGGGGTTTTTGGCGGCGAACTCTTCGGTGAAGGCGAGGACCTTTTCGGGGTGGTCCTTCCAGAGATCCTGGGTGGTGATGGCGGAGTAGCCGATGCCGTCGACGATGGCGCGGGTGCCCCAGGGCTCGCCGACGCAGAAGCCGTCCATCTTGCCGATCTTCATGTTCGCCACCATTTGGGCGGGGGGAATGGTGATGAGGTTAATGTCCTTGTCTGGGTCGATGCCGCCGGCGGCGAGGTAGTAGCGAGTCCACATCGCGTGAGTGCCGGGAGGGAAGGTCATGGCGAAGGTCAGCGGCTCGCCGAGCTTCTTGGCGGAGTCGACGAAGGGCTTGAGCGAGGCGGGGTCCGCGGCGACCTTGCCCTTGAGCTCGGTCTTGAGGGTGATGGCCTGGCCGTTGCGGTTCATGATCCAGGGAATGACCATGCCGCGTTTCGGGGAGCCCATCAGGCCCATCGAGGAGGCGAAGGGCATGCCGAAGAGCATGTGGGTGGCGTGGGTCTCGCCGGAGGAAAGCATGTCGCGGATCGCGGCCCAGTTGGCGCCCTTTTTGATCGTGGCGGTGATGCCGTATTTGGCGAAGAAGCCTTTTTCGTGGGCGATGACGATGGGGGCGCAGTCGGTCAGCGCGATGAAACCGAAGGAGACATTGGGCTGCTCGGGGGCGGAGGCCGCGCCGGTGAGGGCGGGGGCGCCCTGGGCGCGGAGACTCGAGGACAGACCGGTGCCGAGGAGCGCGGCGGCTCCGAGGCCGCTCGCGGCGCGGGCGAGAAAGGAACGGCGACCCAGGCTAGAGGGGCCGGAAACGGGAGCAACCGGAGCGGATTTGGCGGGATGGGAATTCATCGGCGAAGGGCGGAGCGTGGATGGATTTGCGAGGTGAAAAAATTCGACGCGGACGGAGCGTCGCGAATTGGCCCGGATAAGCGGCGGGCGTGCCAGAAACGGGCTTCGCTTCGATAAACGCGGTTCAAAGAATTGATTGAAATCATGAGCGCTTCCAATGATTGCGCCGGATGGTCGTCCGCGGGAAAACCCGTGCGGTCGGTGCGTGTGCACGGAATAGCATTTCCGGTCGCCCGGTCGGGATCGCAGGGAGGATCGATGGGGGCGACGAATCCTAACCTGCCGGGGTGGCCTGGCGGGCGCGGGCTTGGGCGAAGAGATCGGAGCGAAAAACGCGGCGGGCCAAATCGGGCGGGACGGTGGTGCCGCGGGGGATGACGCCGTGCCGTTGCAGGCCGTCGATCATCCACTGGGCGCGAAGGGGAGTGGGCACGTTGGCCTCGCCGCCGGCGAAGCGGATATAGTTCTCGGCGGAGACGGCTTCGCGGCCGCCACCGATCTCGAGCGGGCCGACGAGAGCCGGGGCGAGGAGGCGAGGAGCGATGTTGATGAATTCGGGGCGCGCGAGGAGGCGGGCGAGCTCGGGGCGGAAGCCGGGGTCGTCGCAGAGCAGCGCGGCCTCCTGGAGCGAGGCGATCAAGGCGAGGTGCTCCTCGGCGCGGTGGGTCGCGAAATCCTCGCGCACCATAAAGATCTTTTCGGGGTGTCCGGGCGCCAGTTCGGAGGAGACGGCGGCGATCCAGCCGGTTTTTTCGCGCACCGCGAGGGTGTTCCACGGATCGCCGACGCAGTAGCCGTCGATGGTGCCGGCCGCGAGATTTCGATGCAGCTGGGGGGGCGGCACGACCACGATCCGGAGGTCTTTGTCGGGATCGATCTGCGCGCCGCGGAGCCAGTCGCGCAGGATGATGTGCTGGGCGGAGCAACCGAAAACGACGCCGAGCACGAGGATGCGTTCGTGGCGGGTGCGCTGGATCTCGGCGCGCAGGGTGGCGGCGTCGCGGACGCCGCGTTTCCAGAGGGCGGCGGAAAGGGTGAGGGCGTTGCCGTGGGCGTTGAGCACGTAGGCGGAGAGGCAGGGGGTGGCGAGGCAGCCGAGGCCGAGGGTGGTGGCGACGACCATGGGGGCGACGGCGTGGGACGCGTCCAGCTCGCGGTAGATGATCTTGTCGCGGACGGTGGCCCAGCCGACCTCGCGGCTGAGCTCGACGTCGAGGCCGCGTTTGCGGAAGAGGCCGTGCGCGTGCGCGACAAAGATCGGCGCGGCGTCGGTGAGGGGTAGAAAACCGATACGGATGCGGGAGCCGGAGGCGGTGTGCGCGGGTGAGGCGGGGGCGCGGTTCGCGAGGGGGGTGGGCATTTGCCGACGGCGGGGAGCGATTGCCGTGCCAGCGAGCTGGCCTTAAAAGTGCTGTTCACGCTCCGCTCATTTTAGATGAGCGCTTCTCATTATCGTTTCCGGCCTCCGAACCCGTCCCGCATCCAGTCATGACCTCCACCCTCGACAGTCGCCAGTTGCTCGCTTTCGCCACCCTGGCGCGTTGCGGCAGCTTTACCCAGACGGCGAAGGATCTGCATCTGACGCAGTCGGCGATCAGCCACACGATCAAGTCGCTG
>JBILUB010000262.1:0-4179 GCA_044371245.1 Opitutaceae bacterium | reverse complement strand
GAGGTGGGTGGCAGAGACCGCGGGGAGCGAGCTGGCGCGGGCGCGGCGCAGGGCCTCGGCGCGGGCCGGGGCGCCGGAGTGATCGTAGGCGGCGAGGGTCTCGTTGCCCTCGAGGGGGTGGTACCAGAAGGTGTCGCCGGGCGGGTCGACCCAGGCGAGGGACCGGGCGCCGGGAGATTCGTTCAGAAAGGAGATGGCGTCGGCCTCAAGCACGGCGACGCCGGGGCCCTCGAGCAGGCTCCAGCGGAGGGCGACCCGGCCGAGGGCGGCGGATTGGCGCTCGATCTCGAGACTGATGTTGGCGGCGAGTCGGTTGAGCTCGTTACGGGTGCTGAGTTCGGTGAAGGTGGATTCGCGCTCCCTCAGGCCGACCCACAGCATGACGGTGAGGGTGCCCGCGGCCACGACGACGGGGAGGGGCACCCACGCGGGGGGCGCATCGGTATTGTCCCGATGGATACGCCAGGCGGCCGCGAGGAGGGCCAGCCCGAGGAGAAAGCAGAGCGCGCTGTCGAGGGGCGAGCTGGACCCCGCGGTCCAGCCGAGACCCTCCGGAAGATCGAGCGCGTAGCCGGCGATGCCGGCGCAGCCGCGCGCGGCGAGTAGGGAGCCGATCAGCCCGAGGGCAAGCGCGCGGCGGAGCGCGCCCCCCGCGAGGAGGGGGGAGAGCGCGAGTCCGGCGAGGAGGAAGCCGAGCGCCGAGAGGATGGGCATGCGGCCGGGCGCGGAATCGGAAAGGGAGGCGAGATAATCATCCGCGAGCCATTGATCGATGCCGAGGTCGGGCCCGCCCAGGTCGGCGAGGAGGGTGAATCCGGAGACGAGGGTGATCGCGAGCGAGAGCGTGGCGGAGGGGGCCCGGCCGCGGCGGTGGAGCAGGAGAGCGAGGCCGAGTAGCAGGTAACACAGGCCGGCGTTGGGTTTGACCGGTTCGAGGTAGGGCAGGCCTTGGACCAGCAGGTCTGTACGGGTCCACCACCCGATGAGTACCGCGGCCCCGGCGAGCGCGGTGGCGAGACCGGCAGCCAGCGCGAGGCGCCGCGCCCAAGGGGCCGGGGCCAGCGACGGATGCATGATGGGGCTCATGTCGTTCGGAGGGGAAAACCCTAACCACAAGTCGTTAGCGATGCGAGGGAGGATTTCCTTTCCCTGTCCGCGAGGGGGCGCGGGGGGCTAGAATTTGTCCGTGATGCGGCGAATCAAGCGGGTCGGTCCGTAGGTGAAGGTCCAGGTCGGCGCGTCGATCGTGCCCTCCAGCTCGACCTCCATGGCGTTGGAGAGGGGAGAGAGCATGAAGTCCGCGGTGCTGCCGAGGAGGCCCTCGCTGCGTTCGAAGGGACGGAGTTTCGCCTTAAACTCGAGGTCTCCGGCGGGCAGGAGGTAGGTTCCGCTGGCGTCCACCGCCGCGGTGGGGCCGGTGAGCCGAAACTCTTCGAAGACAAGGCGCCGATGGTCGAGGGAGAGTCGGGCGTCGGCCTCGGTGAGCTTCAGGGTGGTGAAGCCGAGTCCCATTTCGGAAAGGAGATTGGAGAGGGGGCCCATTAAACGGATCCGGGCAAGGTCGGCACCCTTGATCTGGAGTTGGCCATCGCCGAGGAAGGCGAGGGGATCGGCCAGCGGTCCCGAGGCCTTGAGCTGAAGAGAAACCAGACCTCCGAGCGGGCGGGCCTCCTTTTCCGTGATCGGGGCGGGCTCCGCGGACGGGGCGGCCGGGTTTTTGGAGGCGGCCGCGGCGCGGAAGGTCCGCCAGCGGGTCTGGGCGAGGTCGAGATCGGCGCCGGCGAGCGCGAGGTCAAAGGAGAGGGCGCGGGCTTCGGCGGGTCCGGTGAGGTCGGCGGATCCGGTGGCCTCACCGTCGGCGAAGCCGGCTCGGATCTCGCGCAGGCCGATGGTGGAATCGCGCCTCATGAGCCGAAGCGAGAGGCGATCGAGGGGAAAACCGGAGTAGAGGAGGGGAGAATCGGTGGCCAGCGTGAGGTCGTACTCCTGTCGGCCGGGAGTGTCGGAGCCCGGCCCGAGGGATTCGCCGACGAGGTGGATGCGGGGGGGCGCTTCCAGCACGAAGGGTGCGATGAGCGCGGGGCCTTCGTTCGGGAAGAGCAGGGGAAGGGCCTCGGAGGGGAAGTCGGAGCGCACATCGAAAGCGAGACGTGACCATGCTCCGGTGGCGGGGTTCACGAAACGGGAAAAGCGACCGGTGGCGGTGTGCGCGTCGGCGGTGGCGTGAAAGCCTTCGACCTGGACGGAGCCGCGGGCGACGAGCAGGCGGGTATGCAGGCGATCGAGGGGGAGCTGGCGCAGGCGCATGGGCCCGGACGATGCCCCGACATACACCGTGGTGGCTCCGGGGCTGCGCCAGCGGCCGCGGATATCCACGTCGGCCTCCGGTGGGGTGGGGCCAAAACCGAAGTCCGTCCAGAAGCGATCCCACCAGCCTGAAAACCATCCGGAGATGGAAGCGGGTCGGAACGTGCCTGAGAGCAGGAAGCGGAAATCAAGGGTCTCGGTATCCATCTCGTAACTGCCCTCGGCCCGGGAATCGCGGGAGAAAAGGAGGAGTTCGTCGGCGCGCAGCGAGCGCTCGTCCGGGCGGTAGGCAAGGAGGGCGGAGGCGCGATCAAAGGAGACGCCTCTTGCCATGGCGCGGCCGGCGGAGGCGCGGACTTCGATCTGCGCGGGGCTTCCGCCGGGTGCGAGGATGGCGCCGAGGTCGAGCGCGACCGGATCCTCGAGCGTGAGGATGGGGCGCGCACGCGGGGGGAGGAAGGGGCGGAGCAGCTCGAGGGCGGCGGGGGTAAGGGGACCGGAGGCGCGCACCGAGCCGGCGCGGTCGGCGAGGGAGCCGGCGAGGCGGAGTTGCCAGGGCGCATCGGCCAGGCGGGTGGACGCTTCGAGGGAGAGGGCGTCGCCGGCGGAGGCGAGCCGGAGGGAGGCGACCAAGGGAACGGGGGGAAGGGGGAGGTCGGTTTTCTCCAGCCGGGAGACGGCCAACTCCGCGGCGAGTGTGGCGCCGGGACTGGCCCGCAGGGCGAGGGGCCCGCCGCGGAGTGCCAGGGCGGGTGGAGTCTCGAAATGGCGGGCCTGGAGCTCGAGCACCGCTTGTGCGGCGAGGGCGCGGTAGTGCTCGTCGATCGGCAGGGCGAGGCTTAGCGAGACGTGCTTGAGCGAGGTGCCGGTGAGGAGGGGGGGCAGTCCGGACGAGGCCGGGACCTCGAGGTGGTCGAGCTCGGCGCGCACGACCAGGGCGTCGGGGCCGAGCTCGACCCGCATGACGCGCAGCCGGTCGAGAGGGAGCGCGGCCACGCTGCGATAGGCGGCGCCGGCCCGGCGGAGGCCTTCGAGCAGGGCCTCGCGGGGAGGGCGGGAGGGCGCGGAAGGGGAGGAGTCGGGGAGTTCGCCGGCGAAGGCGGTCGGCACTCCGAGCACGAGGGCGCTGGCCTGGGCCACTCGCCAGGGGGCGGGAGTGTCCTCGGGGGGGGGCGCGAGGCGGAACTCCCCGGCGCGCAGGAGGGTGCCCGGGGTGCCGGTGGGCGAGAGGAGGGAGGGCAGGGTGAGCTCGAGACCGGAGATCTCGATCCAGGCGGCGCGCAGCTGGCCGAGCAGGAGGGCGCGGCGACGCAGGCGGAGCGAGACGACGCGGGCGGTGGCAAAGGCTTCTTCCTGCCCGGTGAGGCCGAGTCGGGGCTGGAGGACGAGGAGGCGGCCGGCGGGGTCGAGCCAGACTCCCTCGGCGGAGAAGACCAGACCGTCGGCCGCGGCGTGGCGGCTGATGGCCGCGAGGGCAAAGTCGGGCAGTCGAAGTCCGCCGTGGGCGAGGATGTGGAGCTGGAGGGCGAGAGCGGCGAGGAGTGCGAGGCCGAGCGCGAGGCGGAGGAGGCGAAGAACGAGACTGACGGGGCGCGAGACCACGTGGGAGCGGCGCGATCGGGGTCTAGGGGCGAGCGGGTGCGGCGAGCAGAGTGTCGAGGGCGTCGACCAGGTCCTGCTCCAGGGTGAAGACGAGTCCGTGGGCTTCGGAGCCGGCGAGCCAGGTGGAGCCGCCGGAGCGTGCGGAGAGGCGCAGGGTGAGGGGGCCGGACGGGGGCGGGGGGTCGAGCTCGGCGGTGAGGAGGTAGGGCCAGGGCTGGTCGACGCCGTCGATGAGCACTGTGGGGGGCAGGTCTTCGCGCACGATGGCCC
>JBILUB010000261.1:0-4192 GCA_044371245.1 Opitutaceae bacterium | reverse complement strand
TCGGCGGCGGGTTTCTTCGGCATCGTAAAAACGAGCAGTTGTCCACGGGACCTCGCCTCAGCACAAAAAGAAAGTGCGTCCCCGCTCCGCAGCCAAAGATTGAGCGCCGCCTTTTTTCTTCGCCTCCTGCTCGCCCGTGTCCGCCACCGCCCTCGCCAACGCCGCCCCTGCCTTTCGCTCCGACCTGCTCGCCTGGTATCGCGCCCACCACCGCCGCCTCCCCTGGCGCGAGGACCCCACCCTCTACAAGACCGTCGTGAGCGAGTTCATGCTCCAGCAGACCCAGGTCAAAACCATGCTGCCCTATTTCGACCGCTGGCTGGCGGCGCTGCCCGACTTCGCCGCCCTCGCCGCCGCCCCGGAGGACCAAGTGCTTAAACTCTGGGAAGGCCTCGGCTACTACAGCCGCGCCCGCAACCTGCACAAACTCTCCCGCGCGCTCGTGGCCCGGCCCCACATCCCCCGCGACCGCGCGGAGTGGCTCGAGCTGCCCGGCATCGGCCCCTACACCTCGGCCGCGATCACCAGCATCGCCTTCGACGCGCCAGCGGCCGTCGTCGATGGCAACGTCGTGCGCATCCTCGCCCGACTAGCCGCGGACGGGCGTGCCTGGCGCGACACCACGGCCGCCGGCAAGGCGCTCGCCCCCCTCGCCGCCGAGCTGCTCAACCATGCCGCGCCCGGCGACCACAACCAGGCGATGATGGAGCTGGGGGCGACCATTTGCACCCGGCACAATCCCCTCTGCACCGTCTGCCCGGTGCGCCCGCTCTGCGCCGCCTGCCGCGCCGGAGAACCCGAAGCCTACCCGCGCCTCGCCGCCCGTGCGATCGAGGCGCGCACCGTCCACCGGGTCTGGTGTCGCCGGGCCGAGGACGGCGCGCTCCTGCTCCACCACATCGACGGGCGGGCGCGCCGCCTTGCCGGACAGCACGAGTTGCCCGCCGCCGAGCAGCTCGGCCTCGCCCCCACCCGCTTGGAGACGCGAGGCGAGCACCTCGCGACCCGCAAACGGGGCATCACCCGCTTCGCCTTTACCGAACCGATCTATCGCTGGCCTGAAGACCAGTTGCCGGTACCGCTGCCCGCCGGTTTGGTTTGGGTACCTGTTGCGGAGATGGAGCGAGTGCTCCTGTCGGGACCGCACCGCCGCTGGGTGCGCGAGTTGCTGAAGGGAGACTGAAGACGCCGTCGTCAACCGAGGTGTGAGGACCCGGAAGCGAACTCTGGTGAAACTTTCGGCTTCCGTTCGCCGCGAGCCTTCCTAGCGTCCGCGTTCTTGTGACCGGAGAGGTGGCAGAGTGGTCGATCGCGCCGCACTCGAAATGCGGTTTAGCTGAAAGGCTAACGTGGGTTCGAATCCCACCCTCTCCGCCAGCATCGCTTCGGCCACAAAGTCATTAAAATCCCGGAAGACACTAGGGTTTGGATTTTTGAAGTGAACACACCCGGAATCCGATCCGTTCTCCCTGCTCCGTTCCGTGCGAAACACGGTATCATAGCTTGTCCGGTTCTCGGCCCATTCGACACCTCAGCCCCCGACACGGCCTTGGCTCCACCGACACGCAGGGACCCGCCCAAGTAAGTTCAACTCATCCTTCACCCGACCGTCCCACCAAAAGTGATGACGAAGATATGCCAAATAGGAACTAAAACAGTACTTTTTTTGATAAAGAACCATTTTAGTTCCTATTTGCACAAAGAACCAAAATAGGGCCAACTACATCGATGAAGTACCTGGTCTTGATCGGCGACGTGGTGGACTCCCGTAAATCCGAGGACCGCGGTGCTCTGCAGCGCCGCTTGCAGCGCGCGATCGAGTCGGCCGGACGGCACACGGAGTCCCGCATGGCTTCCGCGCCCACCGTCACGCTCGGCGATGAGTTTCAAGCGGTCTACCGCGATGCCGATGGAGTCTTTGCCGATATCTTTTCACTTTTACACGCACTCGCTCCGGTACGGGTACGCTTCGCCCTCGCGATCGGCGAGATTGTCACCCCGATCAACCGACGACAGGCCATCGGCATGGATGGACCCGCCTTTCACGCGGCTCGCGATGTCCTGACTCGGTTAAAAAAAGACGGGCGACTCTTTGGCGTGTCCGGCCTCCCACCCCCAACCGCCTACTGGCTCGCTCCGACACTGGCCGTGCTTTCCTCCCAAGTGCTCGCCTGGCGGGATACCCGGCTGCGACTGTTCGCCGGTTTGCTCAAGGGCGAGGACTCCGGGACACTCGCCCGAACCGTGCGAATCACCCCTAGGGCGGTAAACAAAAACATCCGCGCGGCCGATCTCGACGAGTGGACTCTCCTGCTACGCGGACTGAGCATCGAGCTAAACCAAACCCTGCAAATCCGGTGACCCTGCCTTTTCTCCTCGCCGCCAACCTGATCCTGCTGACCAGGCTCGTTTGCCTGTTCAAAGACGAGCCCGTATCCCCGCGCGCCTGGATCTGGAAGACGGCGGTGGAGCTCGGGGCGCTGTGCGCCTTTTTCCACCTTACCCCTGCCAGCGGAGGGGCACTCCTGCTCGTAATCGTGATGAATCTCGCAGGCGCGAGAACCGAGCGGCACGCCCGCCGTCGCCACCTCTTGCGCCTACTGCTCGGCCTCGTCGAACTCGCCGGGCTCAGCCTGCTCCTGACTCCCGCCACCGGAGTTCAGCTCCGGGCCGTATGGCTGGGTCTCGATCAACATCTGGCGAATCTGACCGCCTTGGCCCCCTTGTTCAAAGGGGCGGCGAGTCCTGGGGCCCAATGGTTTCTTTTCGGACTGCTGTTGTCCGCCAACGAGGCGAATCTCATCATTCGTACCGTCTTTGATCGCTTGGATCTTAAACCGCGGGCCCGGCCAGAGGGCAGAGGTCTGATCGAGGCCAAGGGCTCAGTCGATTTGGGAGAGTTCAACCGCGGCCGGGTGATCGGCCTGCTCGAGCGGGCGCTGCTCTACGCCTTCATTCTGCAAGGGCAGTACGGCGCCATCGGGTTTGTCATGACCGCAAAAGCGTTTGCGCGATTCAAGGCGCTGGATGACCGCTCCTTTGCCGAATACGTGCTCATCGGCACTTTGCTTTCCGGTGGTCTCGCGCTGCTCTTCGGTCTGATTGTGCTTCATGCGAGCGGTGCCTGATCGGGCCAAGCGAGGGAGGAAGCTCCCACGCGCGACCGTTGGCCACCTGCCCGGAAGCAGTCCGGATCCACGAGCCCCAACGCGAATAAAGCAAAGGCCGACCGCCATCCAGGCCGTCTCTGAGACACAATCCCTTTGTGCGCAGGAGGAGAAACCCGCTCGGCCCGGGCGACCGAGGCGAAGGTTGACCAGCGGTCCTTGCCGCGAGGGCAACGCGAACCCAGCGCATTTCTCCTCTGGTTTGCGCGCAGGATGGGTTTACATCCCAGAAAGGGCCAAGTCCCCCACCCGATTATGGCTGCGCTTATCTCGATCATCGTCCCAGCCTTCAACGAAGAGAAGATCCTGGCGGAGTCGCTCCGCGCCTTGTCCTTCGCCGCCCGCCAAGGGTTCGCGCCCGCCGGAATCACATGGGAACTCATCGTGTGCGACAACAACTCCACCGATAGGACCGGGGCCATCGCACGGGAGGCGGGAGCGACCGTGGTCTTCGAAGCGGTCAATCAGATCGGGCGTGCTCGTAACGCGGGGGCCGCCGCGGCCGCCGGGTTTTGGCTGCTTTTCATCGACGCCGATTCCCGCCCTTCTGCCGCCCTGTTACGTGAAGCCTCCACCCTGATCTCGCGGCCGGACGTTCTCTTGGTCGGCGCCACCCTGGTGCTGGATGAAGCCCCGGCGGTGTACCGCCTTGCCACCTTGTTTTGGAACGCCGTCAGCCGATTACGAGGACTCGTCGCCGGGTCGTTTATTCTCGTCCGTTCGGCGGCATTTCGCGAGGTGGGAGGTTTTGATCTGCGCTTCTTCGCGGGTGAAGAACTCGACCTGGCCCGCCGCCTTCGAAACGTGATCGGTCGGCGCGAACGCCTGCGCACCGTCATCATCCACCGGCACCCACTCCTCACCTCAGCGCGCAAAATCAGACTTTACCGGAGGGCCGAGCTACTCCGCTTTTTCCTCAAAATTCTCAGGCGGCCCCGACAGACCCTTGGCCGGCGGGAGGACTGCGCTCCGTGGTACGATGGGCGTCGCTGAGCGCCTCCCTGTCCGCCCAGGGTGTTCAAGGC
>JBILUB010000257.1:0-4253 GCA_044371245.1 Opitutaceae bacterium | reverse complement strand
CGGCAAAGGCGCGTTCGGGGCCGATCTCCGAGGCCAGGATGCCGCCGCGCTCCTCGATGCGGAGCAGGAAGCCCTCGGCGTCGAGGGTGCAGAGACCGCGCGAGACGGCCCCGTGCGCGGAGACCGTGCGTCCGAGCGGGAAGCCGACCATCGCGTGCACGGGCGGTGCGGCGGGGGAGTCGGCGGCACCGCGCAGGAACTCGCCGAGGGCGCGGAGCGAGCCGGCGCCGTAAAAGTCGTCCGCGTTGACCACGGCGAAGGGGCCGTCGAGCGCCTCGCGTGCGCACCACACGGCGTGTCCGGTACCCCAGGGCTTTACCCGTGCCGCAGGGCGAGTGAAACCGGGGGGCACGGCATCGAGCTCTTGAAAGGCGTAGTCGACCTGCAGCTTGGAGGCGAAGCGGGCTCCGACGCTCGCACGAAAGGCGTCGGCAAAATCCCGTCGAATGACAAAGAGCACCCGGCCAAAACCGGCCGCGAGCGCATCATGCACGGTGTAGTCGAGCACGGTCTCGCCGGAGGGACCCATCGGGTCGATCTGCTTGAGACCGCCGTAGCGGGAGCCCATGCCGGCGGCGAGGACGACGAGGGTGGGAGTCATGGAGGCGAGGCGAAGGGCGCGTCGGCCGGCTGGCAAGCGCGGCCTCGGGTCGCGGGCGACGGTCCGCCCGGGAGACGCCGTCCTTGGGTCTTGCGCCGGAGGCCCGGCTTTGCGGCCATGAGCCCTCTTTTTTCCGCATGTCCGACAAACTCACCGAGATCATGGCGCACAAGCGTCTCGAGGTCGCCGCCCGCGCCCGCCCCGTGACCCCCGAGGAGCTGGCGGCGCTGGACGCCGCGCTGCCGCGCCCGCCGTCCTTCGCGGCCGCGCTGCGCCGGGCCGACGGCGCCCTGGGCGTGATCGCCGAGATCAAGCGACGCTCGCCCTCGGCGGGGGATATCAAGGCGGGTGTGTCGGCGAGCGAGCAGGCGAGGCGTTACCAGACGGCCGGGGCCGACGCGCTCTCGATCCTGACCGATGAAACGTTTTTCGGCGGGAGTCTGGCGGATCTGGAGGAGGTCACCGCGGATTTCCGCGCGCGGGCGCACGCGGTGTCGCCGCGGCCCTGCATCCGCAAGGATTTCATGGTCCATCCGATCCAGGTCCTGGAGGCGCGGCAGGCGGGTGCGAGCGCGATCCTCCTGATCGTGCGCGCGCTCGACGACGAGGAGATCCGCGTGCTGCATCGGGCGGCGCAGGCGGCCGGGCTGGACTCGCTTTTCGAGATCCACAACGAGGCCGAGCTGGAGCGGGCGCTCGCGCACGACGCCCGCCTGATCGGGGTGAATAACCGGGATCTGGCGGTCTTTCGCTGTGATCTCGGTCTGAGCGAGCGTTTGATCCCCCGCTTTCCCGCGCAGGTGACGGCGGTGAGCGAGAGCGGGATTTTTAATGGCGCGGACGCGGCGCGGGTGCGGGCCTGCGGGGCGCATGCCATTCTGTGCGGGGAGGCCTTGATGAAGGCGCCCGATCCGGCCGCGCTGCTCGCCGAGTTTCATCGCGCCTGAGCCGACACCATGCCGCTGTCCCCTTCCGAAACGCGTGAGATCCTGGCCCGGCTCGGGGTGCATCCGAAGCACGCGCTCGGGCAGAACTTTCTGGTCGACGGCAACATCGTGCGCAAATCGATCGAGCTGGCCCGGGTGTCGCCGGGCGATCGCGTGGTGGAGGTGGGGCCGGGGCTCGGGACGCTGACGCGCACCCTGCTGGAAGCCGGGGCGGAGGTCTGGGCGGTGGAGCGGGACGCGATGATGGCGCGCTACCTGCGCGAGGAGTTGGCGCCGCTTTTCCCGGACCGGCTGCACCTGCTCGAAGGGGACGCGATGGATCACCCCATCGCGCACGTGCCGACGGATGCGCCGTTCAAGATCGTGGCCAATCTGCCTTATGCGATTTCGACGCCGTGGATGGATGCGGTGTTGGAGACCGTGTTGCCTGAGCGGCTGGTGTTGATGCTGCAGTGGGAGGCGGCGCAGCGCTACATGGCCCGGCCGGGGTCGAAGCAGTTTGGCTCGATCTCGATTTTTATTCAGTCGGCCTTTGATATCGCCCCGGGGCACAAGGTGTCGGGGATGTGTTTTCATCCGCGGCCCGAGGTGGATTCCTATCTGTTTCATTTGGTGCGAAAGCCCGCGCCCTTGTTTTTCCCGAAGGCTTCGAAGCGGGCGATCCGGGCTTGTTTCCAGCAGCGCCGGAAACAGATCGGCACCCTGTTGCGCGGGCAGTTGCCGGATGGAGGCCGGGCCTGGATCGACAAGCTGGTGGCGGCGGGTCTGCCGGCCACGGTGCGACCGGAGGATATACCCTTGGCGCTTTGGCAAACCTTCCCGCGGCTGGGCGAAGAGGCCGATGGCGGCGGGGAGCAGGGCGCGTGAACGTCTCGCTGGAGCAACTGCTTATCCTGCTGGTGGTGGGGGCGCTCGCGGGCTGGATCGCGGGGCTGATCCTGCGCCGGCGCGGATTCGGGGTGGTGGGGAATCTGGTGATCGGCGTGCTCGGCTCGTTTCTGGGGCGTTGGGTCCTGGGGGTTCTGGGTTTTGGCGTGCATGGGCAGGTGGCGGCGCTGGTGACCGCGATCTTGGGCGCGGTGTTTTTGCTCTGGCTCTTGTCCTTCGTGCCGCGGGGGCGCAGAAAGTGATGCCATGCGCCACTGCATTTATCCCGGCACCTTTGATCCCATCACCTTTGGGCACCTGGACGTGCTCGAGCGGGCGGCAAAATTGTTCGACAAGGTGACGGTGGGCGTGGCGGCCAATCCGGGGAAGGGGCCGGTGTTTTCGCAGGAGCGGCGGCTCGCGTTGGTGCGCGAGGTTTCGGGGCATATCCCGAATGTGGACGCGGTGCCTTTCGAGGGTTTGCTGGTGGAGTTCGCCCGGGCGCAGCGGGCGGTGGCGGTGATCCGTGGCATCCGGGCGCTGTCGGACTTTGAGTTCGAGTTTAACATGGCCTTGATGAATCGGCACCTCGAGCCGGGCATCGAAACGATCTTTGTGATGCCGCGGGAGACCTACAGCTACACGAGCTCGAACTTGGTCAAACAGGTGGCGAAGCTGGGCGGTGATGTGGCGCACTTCGTGCCGCCGCAGGTGGTCGCGGCGCTGCACGAGGCCTATCGCACCGGCCCGTGAGTCCGGGTCCGGTCGTGACGGGCCGGGCGAGGGCGCGTGTGCCGGCGATGGCGACGGGGGTAGAAACAAAAACCCCGCGAACCGGTTGAGGATCGCGGGGCTAAAATGGAGCAGGCGAAGAGACTCGAACTCTCGACGTCCACCTTGGCAAGGTGGTGCTCTACCAACTGAGCTACGCCTGCGTGAGAGAGGGGGAGGAAAGGGGGCTGCGCCGGTCGGTCAACAGGTTTTTTCGGCCGGAGGGGTTTTTGTCGGACTCGTTTACTTGGGCTCCAGCTCGAGGAGCAGTTGCTTACGGGCCTGCACGGGGAGGGGCGAGAGGCCGGCGGCGCGCCAGGTGGGGAGCGACGCGTCGGAGAGGAGATGTCGCAGCAGGGGCGTGAGGCGCGGGGCGTTTTCGGGACGATAAACGAGGTAGAGGGGCAGGCGAAGCGGGTAGTCGCCGGTGTGAAGGTTTTCCGGGCTGGGAGGGTAGGCGACCTCGCCGGGGCCGCGGGCGAGGAGCAAGACCTTGAGGGCGAGTTCGGGAGGGGGCGGAGCGGGCAGGATCGCGATCCCCCCTTCTTCGCCGAGCAGGCGTTCGTAGATTTGTCCGGGTGCGTCGAGCAGGGTGACGGTCGGTTTCAGCTCGGGGTCCTTCAGCACGGTGTGACGCACGAGCTCAAGCGAGAGGTCCCCGGGGCCGCGGAGCGCCATGGCCGAGATGCTGCGCGTGCCCCAGGCGCCTTCGGCGCCCAGCTCGTTCCAACGACGGAAACTCTGCGTCTCGTTCGCGCCGAAGCTGCCGCCGAGCTGGGCGTAGTCGATCTGGGTGAGGGAGAGGTCGGCGGGTACGACCACGACGCTGGTGAGGTAGGCGATGACGGCCTGTCGGAACTCGGGGCCGGGGAGCGGCTCGTCGGCGGCGAAAAGGAGCAGACCGAGGCCGGCTTCGCCCCGTTTAAGCGCCTCCAAGCCAGGGCGGCTGCCGCGCAGTGAGGGACGCAGGTCGAGGCCGGAGGCGCGGGCAAAATCGGCCAAATCGGGCCCGAGGGATTCGGCCAGCAGATCGGACCCGGCGATGTGGATCGGGTCGGCCGCGCGCG
>JBILUB010000256.1:0-4261 GCA_044371245.1 Opitutaceae bacterium | reverse complement strand
CCGACGAGGAGCACGTTGACCCCCATCCAGAAAAACTCGACCAGCGCCCACATGAGGAAATCGCCGCGAAACATCATCGCGCGGACGAGGGAGTAGCGGATGCTCGCGAGCCAGATGCGGGCGTGGCGGAGGAGCATAATTATTCTTGGGTTAAGAGGGATCGCGGCCGGAGGGACGAGGCGGCGGGCATGGGTTGGTCAGATCATCCATTCTTAAATGATGAGTCATCAATCGCCGCGAAGCGGCTAGCCGCCGACGGCGGTGTGGCGGCGGAGGCCGCGGCGCCAGAGCAGGGTGGCGAAGACGAGGAGGAGCACGGTCCAGGCGCTCTGGATGGCGAGGCCCTGGAGCGCCTGGTCAAAGTCGGTGATGCGGCCGGTGAGCAGGGCGGCGGGGAAATACATCTGGTAGTAGTAGGGCAGCCAGCTGGAGAGCTCGTAGAGCCAGGCGGGCATGAGGTCCAAGGGGAAGATCTGCCCGCCGAGCACGGCCTCGACCGCGAGCGAGAGGATGATGAAGGACTGGATCTCGAGGAACCAAAAGGTGAGCAGGCCGAAGCAGTAGGCGATGGTGAACTGGATCAGGGCGGAGAGGAGCAGGGCGGGGATGGCGACGAGGTAGAGGGGGAGGTGCTCCGGGCCGGGAAACTCGAGCCAGGGCCAGAGGAGCGGCAGCGCGGCGAGCACCGGCAGGAGGGCGAGGCCGCCCATGACGAGTCGGGCGGAGAAGAAGAGGCTGAGGCGGTAGCCGAGGTAGTTGACCGGCTTGGTGAGGAACTGGTTGATCAGGCCGTTGCGGATCTCCTCGGAGATCTCGTGGTCGTCGTTGGCCGCGCTGAGGAAAAACTGCAGGACGAGGAGGAGGGTGAAGTAGGTGAGGGTGGCGGTGAGGGAGAAGCCGCCGATGTATTCCTGGCCTGAATACGCGGCGCGCCAGAGGGTGAAGACGTAGACGAGGTGGAGGAGGGAGAAGGCGGCGCGGACCGCGAAGTTCCACCGGTAGACGAGGTTCGTCTGCAGTCCGGTGAGGAAGACTTGGCGGTATTTGGCGAGGGAGGACAAGGGCCGGGGCGGGGGCTAGCGGGTGGCGAGGCGGAAGCGCTCGATGACTTCCTTGGCGAGTTGGCGGTAGGCGCTCGCGCCGGGCGAGCTGTTGTCGTAGGCGAAGATCGTCTTGCCGAAGCTGGGCGCTTCGCTGAGGCGGACGGTGCGGGGGATGACGGTTTTGAAGATCTGCTCGGGCAGGTGTTTTTTCACCTCCTCGACGACCTGGCGCGAGAGATTCGTGCGCATGTCGAACATGGTCATGACGACGCCGCCGAGGGTGAGGCCGGGATTAAGCGCGCCCTTGATGCGCTCGAGATTGCGCAGGATCTGGCCGAGGCCTTCGAGCGCCATGTACTCGCACTGGAGGGCGATGAGCAGGTGGTCGGCGGCGCTGAGGCTGTTCATGGAGAGCATGCCCATGGAGGGGGGGCAGTCGATGATGATGGCGCCGAAGCCGCCGGAGCTGCGCACGGGTTCGAGGATGGAGCGGAGGCGCCCGAGGTAGTTTTCGGTGCCGGCGAGCTCGATCTCGAGGGCGCCGAGGTCCTCCTCGCTGGGGATGAGCGCGAGGCGCTCGACGGAGGTGGGGGTGATCATCTCGAGGGCGCTGCCTTCGCCGCGGAGGGCGGCGTAGAGGGAGCGGCCTTCCTGTTTTTCGACGCCGATGGCGGAGGTGGCGTTGGCCTGGGGGTCGAGGTCGACGAGGAGGGTGTGGATCTTTTTTTCGGCGAGGGCCGCGGCGAGGTTGACCGCGGTGGTGGTCTTGCCGACGCCGCCCTTTTGGTTGGCGATGGTGAAAATGGTGGTGGGCATTTTTCGTTGGGGTGCACTGTCCGCGGAGCGCCGGGGGATGCGCAAGCGCGGGGTGGAAATCCGCGGGCGTGGGAGGGAGGGGCTGCGCGCCGCGGCGCGCTCGCGGAGAAAAAAATCCGCCCCGCGCGCGGGGGCGGGCGGGGCGGGCGCTCGGACAAAAAATTGGAGGCGCGAGCCGGAATCGAACCGGCGGTAGAGCTTTTGCAGAGCTCGGCCTTACCACTTGGCGATCGCGCCGTCTGACTGACGGAGCGCGGACCTTGTTTAAGCCCACCCGGGCGCGCAAGTCCCGAGTTGCTGGGGGACACGGGGGCTCGTCCGCGCCGCGGCGCGCGCGATGGGGGCGTTCCGATTTGTTGCCCGGATCCACCCCGGAATCACTTATTTGGATTGGAAGACGGGCTGATAGGTGCAGGGATCGGGGCGATGGAAGAATGGCTCAAAGAGCTGGGATCCGGGCAGTTTGCGCCGCACGGTGAGTCTTACCTTTGGCGGGCTTCCTTGCTTTGGTTGCACGGTCTTTCGGACGGTTTGATGGCGCTCGGGTGTTTGTTGATCGGGGGTGCTTTGTTTTTTCTGACGAGGAGGCGGCCGGGCTTGCCCGATCGGCGGGTGTGGTTGCTGGGAGCGATTTTTTTCGTGGTTTGCGGGGTGGCGCATGGGTGGACGCTTTGGCACGCGCAGCCGTGGGTCTCGGGGCTGGTGAAGGCGGTGGGGGGCGTGCTGGTCCTGGTGCTGGCGGGGGCGGTTTTTCGGGTCCTGCCGCGGTGGCGGGCCAAGGCTGCGCAGAGGCACGAAGCGGAGGAGCAGGACCAGGGGCAGGGGCTAAGGGTCGGGGTCTCGGTCTCACCGATTCCGAATGCGTCGGGGGCCGGAGTGGGCTGCTCCGAGGTGGTGAGCGACAGCGGGGAGCGCCGGCAGCAGGAGCTCGATCGGAGGATCCAGGAGTCGCAGAAACTGGAAAGTCTGGGGGTGCTGGCGGGGGGCATCGCCCATGATTTCAACAATCTGCTCACCGGGATCCTGGGCAACGCGTCCTTCGCGCTGCGGCTCTTGCCTCCCGGGGCGCCGCTCGCCGCGCAGCTGACTGACATCGAAAAGGCGGCGGGTCGGGCGGCCGAGCTCTGCGCCCAGATGCAGGCTTATGCCCGGCGGGGCCCGGTGGTGGCGCGGCCGGTGGGGCTGAATCCGCTGATCGAGGAGACGACGCGTCTGATCTCAACTTCGCTCGGTGCGGGGGTGAAGATCCGTCTGGCGCTGGCGCCGGAGCTGCCCGCGGTGATGGCCGATCCGACGCAGCTGAGGCAGATCGTGCTGAATCTGGTGATGAACGCGGCCGAGGCGATGGGCGAGGGTGCGGGCACGGTCACGCTCGGCACGGGGCTGCGCGAGGTGGGGGCGGCCGAGCTCGCGGCGATGAGGACGGGGCCCGAGGCGAAGCCGGGTCCTTATGTTTTTTTGGAGGTGAGGGACACGGGGCGGGGGATGGACGCGGAGACCTTGGGGCGGATTTTCGAACCGTTTTTCACCACCAAATTCACCGGCCGTGGACTGGGTCTGGCCGCGGTGCTCGGGATCGTGCGCGGGCATCAGGGTGGCTTGCGGGTGGAGTCCGCTCCGGGTCGGGGAAGCACGTTCGAGCTGGTCTTGCCGCCGGCGCCGGAGCTGGCGGGGGAGGTGGCGTCCGGGCCGGCGGGCGCGGGCGAGCGGGCGGGGACCGCGGTGGCGCCAGGAGCCGTGGGGCCGGTGCGCGATGGGGTGCGGGAGGCGGCGGGAGGGCGATCGCGGGGCAGGGTGCTGGTGGTCGACGACGAGGAGCCGGTGCGGCACGTGGCCACGCGGTTGCTCGAGCACATGGGCTTCACGGTCGAGACGGCGGTGGACGGGCGCGAGGCGCTGGGGCGTTTCGCGCTCGATCCCGGTCGCTATGCGCTGGTCTTGCTCGATCTCACGATGCCGCGTCTGGATGGGGCCGAGACCTGGCGGCAGCTGCGGCGGATCCGCCCCGATGTGCGGGGGGTGTTGATCAGTGGATTTGATCAAGCGGAGGTGATGCGACGCTTCGCCGGCGAGGGGCTGGCGGGCTTTATCTCCAAGCCTTTTGAGCCGGGCAGTTTTCAGTCGGCGATCCGGGCGGCGCTCGGGGGCTGAGGGAGGGGAGCGGGGGGGACGCGAAAAGCCGAAAACACCGTCCTTTGAGCTGTCGCCCCGGGGCCGGCGTGGTTTTAAGCGTGCGCATGATCCGTCGCATCTGGGCGCAGCACTGGTTCGTCTGTCTGTTGCCGGTGGCTTTCGCGCTCGCCTGGTTCTGGCCGGAGATCGCCAGCCGGGGCGGCTGGCTGCGGCCGGAGATCACGACCAAGCTCGGGGTGGGGCTGATTTTGTTGCTCCAGGGGCTCTTG
>JBILUB010000255.1:0-4293 GCA_044371245.1 Opitutaceae bacterium | reverse complement strand
CGCCATCGCCACCACGGAAGCGATGAAGCAGGTTCGTACCCTCGCCCGTGTACTGGGTCCCAAAGGCCTGATGCCTAATCCCAAGGCGGGTACCGTTTCCGACGACGTTGTCGGGGCGATCAAGGCCGTGAAGGCCGGTCGCGTGGAGTTCAAGATGGACAAAGCAGCCAACGTCGGAGTCGGCGTCGGCAAACGCTCGTTCACCCCCGCGCAGATCGCCGAGAACGCCGCCGCCGTCATCGACGCCGTCGCCAAGGCCAAGCCCGCCTCGTTCAAGGGTATTTACATCAAATCCGTCACCCTATCGTCCTCGATGAGCCCAGGCGTCCTGCTGGCCTCCACCGAGTTCGCCAAGGCCTAACCCAACCCGGAGCCTCCCAACATGCGCGCCGAAAAGAAATATCTCATCTCCGAAGTCGAGGGTCACCTCAAGAAGTCGGATTACGTCATCCTCGCCAACTTTACCAAGGTCACCGTCTCCGATACCGCCGAGCTGCGTAAGCGCCTCGACGCCGAGAAGGCCGAATTCCACGTCGTCAAGAACAGCTCCTTCCGGGTTGCCGCCAAGGCCTTCGGCCTCCCCGAGGTCGACAGCGTCCTGTCCGGGCCCACCGCGATCATCGTCGGCGGTAAGAATCCTGCCGGCGTGGCCAAGATCCTGAAGAAATTCTTCGAAGAAAAACAGAAGCTCGAGGTAAAGGTCGGCGTCCTTGAAAAGAAGGTCGTCTCCGCCAAGGATCTCGCCGCGATTGCCGATCTCCCCCCCTTCGAGGCACTTCGTGCCCAATTCCTCGGTCTCCTCACCAGCAACGCAGCCGCCTTCGTGCGTGTCCTCGACGCCAAGGTCAAAAAGGAGCAACCCGCCGCCTGAACCCTTTCTCCGCCCGGCGGCCTGACCGTCGCCGGACGGGAAACCCAATCCAACGCGACCAGCTAGGGGATACGTCCCTTAAACGCGTCGCATCCGCGACCGCTAGTTTGCCGCAGGAGCTACATCACATGAGCAACATCACCAAAGACCAAGTTATTGAGTGGCTGTCCGCGCAGTCCGTTCTGGACCTCGCCGCCCTCGTCAAAGACCTCGAAGGCAAGTGGGGCGTATCCGCCGCCGCTGCTGTCGCCGCCGCTCCCGCGGGTGGCGCCGCCGCCGCCGGCGCCGCTCCCGCCGAGGAGAAGACCGAGTTCAACGTCGTCCTCGCCGAGGCCGGTGCGAACAAGATCGGCGTCATCAAGGAAGTCCGCGCCATCACCGGCCTCGGCCTGAAGGAAGCCAAGGACCTCGTCGAAGGCGCTCCCAAGCCCGTCAAGGAAGGCGCCTCCAAGGCCGAGGCCGAGGAAATCAAGAAGAAGCTCGAGGCCGCCGGCGCCAAGGTCGAGCTCAAGTAACTCGCTTGGGTTTCCACGCGATTTACCCCCCTTCCATTTCGAGACAGGCCGTGCTTTGGCGCGGCCTGTCTTTTGGCTTTTCTGTTTGTTCGTTCTTTTTTGCGCGCGTCTTGTCCCAGGACATGACGCCCTTGTCTGTTGGTGGCGCCGGCTAATATCAGCCGGGGCGCCTCCCGTACCTTTTTTCATCCCTCCCAACCGGAAATCTCCATGGCCGACCGCACCCACTCTGAGCGACAAAACTTCGGTAAGCTTCGTGAAGTTGTCCCGCCGCCCAACCTGATCGAGATCCAGATCACCTCCTATCTCGATTTCCTGCAGAAGGGCGTGCCCGAGAAGCAGCGCAAGGCCCAGGGCCTCGAGGCCGTCTTCCGCGAGATTTTCCCGATCGAGTCCTACGACGGTCGTCTCAATCTTGAGTATGTCTCCTACTCGCTCGGCGACGCGCGCAGCTCCGAGATCGAGTGCATCAAGGACGGCATCACCTACTCCGTGCCCCTGCACGTGAAGCTCCGTCTCCGCGAGGAGGAGTTCATCAAGGACGAGGAGATCTACATGGGCGAGATCCCCATGGTCACCGACCGCGGCTCCTTCATCATCAACGGCGCCGAGCGCGTAGTTGTCTCCCAACTACACCGCTCCCCCGGCCTCTGCTTCGAGAAGGACCGTCACACCTCCGGCAAGGAGCTGTTCGCCTTCCGCATCATCCCCGACCGCGGCACCTGGCTGGAAGTCCAGTTCGACCAAAACGACCTGCTCTACGTCTACCTCGATCGTCGCCGCCGTCGACGCAAATTTCTTATCACCACGCTCTTCCGCTCGCTCGGTTATTCCGACAACGCAAAGATCCTCGAGCTCTTCTACGAAATAAAGGACGTCAAAATCTCCAAGCTCCTCGACCAGGAAAACGTCTCCACCCTCGTTTTCGTCGATGACGTGATCGACGCCCACAAGGGTGTCGTGCTCGCCCGCGCCCTCGAGCAGCTCACCAAGCAGACCATCCGCACCTTCGAGAAGCACGACATCACCTCGGTCAAGGTGCTCGACACCGCCGCCGATGATGGCGCGATCGTTCGCGCCCTGAAGAAAGACCCGACGATCAACGAGGAGGAGGCTCTCAAGGAAATCTACAAGCGACTCCGCCCGGGCGAGCCCGCTACCATCGCCAACGCCAAGGCGCTGCTCAAGCGGCTCTTCTTCGATCCCAAGCGCTACGACCTCGGCGCCGTCGGCCGCTACAAGATCAACCAAAAGCTGAACCTCGAGACCCCGATCGAGCAGCGCATCATCACCACCGAGGACATCATCGAGTCCACGAAATATCTCGTCCGCCTCAAGCGCGGCGAGGGCGTCGTCGACGACATCGATCACCTCGGCAGCCGCCGTGTGCGCACGGTGGGCGAGCTCCTCGCCAACGAGTGCCGCAAGGGCCTCGCCCGCACCGAGCGCCTTGTCCGTGAGCGCATGACCATGTACGACCAATCCGTCGACTCGATCACGCCGAACAAGCTGATCAACCCGAAGGCGCTCACCACCGTTATCCGCGACTTCTTCGCCCGCTCGCAGTTGTCGCAGTTCATGGACCAGATCAACCCGCTCGCCGAGGTCACGCACAAGCGTCGTCTCTCCGCGCTCGGGCCCGGCGGTCTCAACCGCGACCGCGCCGGCTTCGAGGTGCGCGACGTCCATCCGACCCACTACGGCCGCATCTGCCCCATCGAGACGCCCGAAGGCCCGAACATCGGCCTGATCAACTCCCTCTCCACCTACGCTCGCGTCAACGAGTATGGTTTCATCGAGGCTCCCTACCGCTTGGTGAAGGACGGGCGTGTCACCGATAAGATCGAGTATCTCACCGCCAACCAGGAAGAGGGCAAAGTCATCGCCCAGGCCAACTCTGAGCTCGACGAAAAGAACAACTTCGTCGGCAAGGTCACCGTTCGGAAGGACGGCGAGTTCCTTGAGGTCAAGGCCGACGAGGTCGACCTCATGGACGTGTCGCCCAAGCAGGTCGTGTCCATCGCGGCCGGTATGATTCCCTTCCTCGAGCACGACGACGCCAACCGCGCGCTGATGGGAGCGAACATGCAGCGCCAAGGCGTCCCTCTACTCCAGGCCGAGGCGCCCTTTGTGGGCACCGGCATCGAGGAGCGTGTCGCCCGGGACTCCAAGATCGTCGCCGTCGCCGACGAGGCCGGCGTCGTCGCCTCCGTTGACGCCAAGCGCATCGTTGTCACGAAGGACGGCGAACTCCCCCGCAACTTCGACAAAAACCCGAAGTCCGACGCGAAAGCCGGCGTGCAGGTTTACGAACTGCGCAAGTTCATGCGTTCGAACGCGGGCACAAACTTCAACCAGAAGCCCATCGTCAAGAAGGGCCAAAAGATCAAGGCCGGCGACATCATCGCCGACGGTCCCTCCACCGACAAGGGCGAGATGGCCCTTGGGCGCAACGTCCTGGTCGGCTTCATGCCGTGGAACGGCTACAACTTCGAAGACGCCATCCTCATCTCCGAAAAGGTGCTGAAGGAAGATATCTTCTCCTCCATCCACATTCAGGAATTCGAAGTCACCGCCCGTGATACCAAGCTCGGGCCGGAAGAAATCACCCGCGACATTCCCAACGTCGGTGAAGAAGCGCTCAAGAATCTCGACCACAACGGCGTTATTCGCGTCGGTGCCGAGGTGAAGCCCGGCGACATCCTCGTCGGCAAGATCACTCCGAAGTCGGAGACCGAGCTCGCCCCCGAAGAAAAGCTGCTCCGCGCCATCTTCGGTGAAAAGGCCGCCGACGTGAAGGACACCTCCCTCATCGTCCCCTCCGGCGTCACCGGCATCATCATGGACGTGAAGGTCTCCAGCCGCGTCGACTTCGAGAAGGAGAAACTCTCTCCCTCCGACCGCCGC
>JBILUB010000024.1:0-15191 GCA_044371245.1 Opitutaceae bacterium | reverse complement strand
GCGGCGTCTTTAGCTCGTGCGAAACATTCGCGACAAACGAGGTCTTGAGCGCGGCCTCCGCCTCGCTCCGCCTCAGCTCCCGCAGGAGCAGGGCGCCCGCGGCGAGAATCATCAGCACGAGCAGGCCGACCAGCGAGGCGCCCAGCCCGAAAAATCCGCGGGCGCCCGCCGGACCGCTCCCCGCTTCCAATCCCGCGGCCTCCGCGCGGATGCTCCAGCCCGGGAGCATCGCGCCGGCCAGCGGCACCTCAAACACCCGCGGCAACTCGGTCTTGGGCCCGACCCGGTGCCAGGGTCGCCCCTCCCCGTCCTGCAACCCGTAGGCCTCGCCGGTCTCCGGACTAGCGGGAAACACTTCTCCCAGACGCGCCTTGATCGCATCGAGCCGCAGCTCGAGTCCGACGACCGTACCATCGGGCAGCTCTCTCCAGCCAAAAAGATGCAGCCCTTCGGCGCCGCGCCAGGGCGTCCAGCCAGAGCGGGTGATCGGCTCGGGCGAGGCCATGGGCCCACCCGCCGCGGCCTGCGCCTTGTCGGCCAACGGCTGTCCCTCCGCGCCGAGGCCGGGCTCCGTCCCGCCAGCCGGAGCGGGTACCGGCAGCGCCGAAGCCATGAGGGGTGCCGGCAAAAAATCCGCCACGGGGACCTCGGCCAGACTGGCCGTGCCGGCCGGAGCGGCGGCCTCCGGCGGCGCAGCCGCCGCGGGAGCCACCGCGCCGAGCGATCGGGCCTCGCCAGGCCCTCGCACCCGCGCGACTTCCTGAATCTCCTGCCGCGCACGCTGGTATTGAAGGACGTTTTGGCTGATGTCCGAACGCGCGCTGTCGAGCTCCAGCGAGGACGACACGGCAGGGGCGGCCGGAGCGGCGGCGGCCTTGCGCGTGGTCGCCGAGGCGAGTGCCGGCGCCGGCACGGCCCGCTCCGCCACGGGCAGGTCCGCCGGCAGATACCAGGGCGGACCCTGGGCCAGCCATTCGCGCAGCGGATCGCTGGCCGCCCCCCAAACCGGGAGGCCCTCCGCGGTCGCGCGAAACACATCGCGCACCAAAGGATTGCTCGCCTGCCAATCCGTGAGAAAGCGCCGGGGCTCGGCGGCCGGCGCCTCCAGCAAGGTGTTCATCAAGGCCGCCTGCACGTCGCCCAGCAGCAGCTCGATGTTCTCCGCGATCAGCCGGGCTCGGGCTTCGACCGCGGCCTGGCGGGCCTCGCGCGCGGCCCCCTCCCTCTCGGTCAGGCGCGCTTGCTCTCGCGCCAGCAAACCAAGCGCGAGCCCACCGACGGCCAGCGCGGGCAACACCAGCAAAAGGCCGAAGAGCCAGAGACGTCGGGTGGCGGAGCGCGGGGTCACGGGGGCAGTCGAGGTGCTTTCGTCCTTCGCGGCAAGGCGGGCGAGGGAGCGGGATCGGGGCGCGGTCTACTCCGCCCGTTGCTGGTTGTAGGTCTGCTGCGCCCGGGTGCGGTAGTCCTTCCGCTCCTCGTTGCTCAGTCCATCGGCCTCGACTTTCGCCGCGGCCGGCGCGGCCGGCGCCGCGATGTCGAGTACCAGAGCGTTGCCAAAGGCGCCACCCATGGCCGTGAGCGAGGAGCCGACCTCGCGCAGGCGCTCCGCCGCCTCTTCCTGCCGCCCCGCGTCGACCAGCGCGACGACTTCCTCGCGCGTCTCCGCCAGGCGATTCGCCGCGTAGTCGGCCTGCACCTGATGGTTGGCCGCGGCCACGACCTCCGCTTGGTCGCGGGAAAAACCGATCCCGATCCGAGCCTCTCCGCTCACGCGGCGAGCGGTGGCCGCATCCTCAAAGCGCACCTGCGCGCGGGCCAGCGGCCGCTCCTCGGCTCCACCGCGCGGCTCCAGCTCCACCTCCACCAGCGCAAATTTCTCCTGGCCGCCATAGAGCTGGTTCAGCTCGACGTACACCCGACCGTCCTCGACCCGACCCTCCCGCCCGATGACGCGCAAAGGCCGCGCGCCCTCCGGAAAATCGAGCTCTATCACCACACGGCGCGCCACGATGCTCAACACGTCCCCCAGCTCCTCCGCGAAGATCCGCGGCAGGTCGCGACTCCGGGCGACGAAGTAGGTGTTGCCATCGCTGCGCCGGGCGAGGCGGGTCATCAAGTCTTCGTTGTAATCCAGTCCGAGTCCGATCGTGGTCACCGAGATGCCCTCCCGCACCAGCCGGGCACCGAGCGAGCCCAGCGCCTCGGGCGTCCGTGCGCCGACGTTGGCCTGTCCGTCGGAGAGGAGAAGCACGCGATGGGTGTACGCGCCCTCGATGTGTTTGCGCAGTTCCTGCGCGCCGACCACTACGCCGCCGTGCAGAGCGGTGCCACCGCCGGCCTCGATCTGCCGGATGGCCCGGGCGAGCTCCTCGCCATCGCCCACCCGCCGGGACGGTACCAGAGTGATCACTTCGCTGTCGTAGACCACCAGCGCCGCCAGATCGTCCGGCGAGAGCCGGCTCACCGCCTCGAGCGCCGCCTCGCGCGCCCGCGCGATCTTTTCTCCCGCCATCGAGCCGGACTGATCGATCACCAACGCCAGATTTACCGGCGCCCGCCGGGCCGCCGTGACCGGACGGCGCCCGTCCAGCGCGACTTTCAGCACCACTTTTTCGCGGGAATCAATCGGCAAGACCGGACGGTCGAGCTCGAGCCGGAGGCGCACCGCCTCTTCCGCCGCGGCGGGCTCGGCGGACAGGAGTGAGCGGGCGACAAGAGGCAGTCCGGAGCAAAGTCCGAACGCGACGAGAAGGAGGAGGGAGATACGTTTCATGGCCCCGGCATCCTACCCGATGCACCGCTCCGGCGTGTCACTGAGTGGTCAGGGCGATGTCAGAGATTTGTCAGCCCGGCCGCCGCCTCCCGCCGCGCCGCCCGCGGGACGGGATCGATCAGGGCCCGAGCCGGGCGCGAACCGTGCGCCGGTCGAGATCGAGTCGCCGCGCCGTGGCCTCGATGTTGCCCCCTTCGAGGCCATGCACGTGGCGCGTGTAGAGGCGCAACAACTCCTCCGCGGTCAGGCGCCCGGGGGCCAGACGCGCGTCCCACCCGCCCTCTCCCTCCACCGGCGCGCCCCTGGCTGCGGCGGGCCGATACTCGCCGCGCACCAGAAGATTTCGCACACACTGCTCCAACTCGCGAAAGTTGCCCGGCCACGGATAGTCCCGCCCCAGCCGCGCCTCGATCCACTCCAAGGCCTCACGCGCGAAAAGCTCGCCCTCCTCCGCGCCCACCAAACGGCCCGCCACGTGCCCGACCAACACCGCCAGCTCGCCCGGCGCATCATCCAGCTGCGCACGCAAAGACGGGGTCTCGACCAGATCGGAGCACAGCCGATAGTAGAAATCCTCGCGAAAACGCCCCGCGCGCATCTCGGTCGCCAGATCCCGATTGGTCGCCGCGATGATTTTGCCCCGAAAGGGTCGGGCCTCGGTCTCCCCCAGTCGTTGAAAGGTGCGCGCCTGGAGCACGCGTAAGAGTTTCACTTGGATGCTGCCGTCGACCTCGCCGATCTCATCCAAAAACACCGCGCCGGATGCGGGACAGACCTCCATCCAGCCCGCGCGGTCGGACACGGCCCCGGTGAACGCACCTCGCCGGTGGCCGAACAATTCGGACTCGATCAACGTGGGAGAGAGAGCGGAGAGATTCAGCGGGAAAAACCGCTCCGCCTCCTCATCCTCGAAACGCTGGCGCCGGGCGTCATACGCGCGATATCGCGAGAGACCGACCGCCCGTGCCACCAGTTCCTTGCCCGTGCCCGAGGGCCCGGTGACCAGCGTGGCGAAATCGCCCATCCGCCCATGCAAGCCCCGCCGATAACGTCGCAGATCCCGGGTGAAAATCGATTGCCAGATCGCCGCCCGCAGTCGCGCCATCGGCGCCGAGCCGCCCACCAGTCCGCGAAACACATGGTGAAACGCGCGCCGGATCTGAAACGCCACGGCGAACAGATGCGGCACCGGCTCGCGCTCCAGCAGCTCCACCCCGGGCAACGCGAGCCAACGCTCCGCATCCGCGCGAAAGGTGCCGAAGAAATCGGGCTTCGCTCCGGACCCTTCTCCTCCCAGCTCCGCCCGCACCAACACGTCGAACCGCGAGGCATGAGTTTGATAAAGCCAGAATCCCGCGAGCTCCGCATACAGCTCCGCCTCCTCCCGCCACGCCCGCTTCTGCATCCGGCCCGCCGCCCCCTGGCCGGCGGGCTGCCCCGCCAAGTTACGACGCAGCGCCACCATCACGGCCGCGCAGCGCTCGACCAGGGCCTCGTGATGGGCATGCGCCTTGGCTTGCGGAGGTAGCTTGTTCCACTCCGCCCCCGCGGCCTGAAACGCTTCCCCCAACGCCTCCCGCTCCGCCGCGATCCGCTCCGGCAAAAACGGATTAGTCGCATTCAGCCGGGCGACCGAACGGGCGAAATCACGATCCGCTTCACTGGCAAAGAGGGCCGGCATGTTGGCATAAAATGTATCCCCACCAAACATTTTATGACAACTTTGGATAAAACTAAATCTACCCGTATCTCCGCAAATCGCTGTCCATGATTTACTAAAGAATCCACGCCCTGCGTGGCACCGTCATGGCTAAAGGGCTGAGCGTGAAACCTCTCCTCCACCCGCCCATGACTACCGCACCCCGCATCCACGCCGCTCGGCGTCCCGGGCCCCTCGCGCTCCTCAGCCTTGGTGTTGCCCTTTGTTTTTTGCCCCTCCGCGCCTTTGCCGCCGGCACGCTCACCCCCGTCGGTTCGCCCCAGCAACCGATCCAGATCCGCAGCCACCAGGTCGACGTCACCTTGAACAACGGCTTCGCCGAGACCGTGGTGCAGCAGAGCTTCTTTAATCCGAACACCGTGGACCTCGAAGCCGTCTACGCCTTTCCGGTCCCGAAAAGCGCCAGTCTCTCGGCGGTCACGATCGTGACCGGGGAAAAAACGCTGCGCGGGGAGGTCCTCCCCAAAGCCGAAGCGGAGCAAATCTACACCGAGGAGAAAACCTCCGGCAACGACGCGGGGCTCGCCAGCCAGGAAACCTTCCAAACCTACCACTTCAAAGTCAGTCCGGTGCGCGCGGGCGCGGAGGTGCGGCTGAGCTTCACCTACTATCAACCGCTCGAGATCGACCAGGGCATCGGCCGCTACGTCTACCCGCTGGAGGAGGGAGGCACCGACGAGCAGGCCGCCAGCTTCTGGCAACCCGCGAACAATCAGATCACCGGCGGGCAACTCCTCCTCAACGTCGAGCTGAAGTCCGCCTGGCCGGTCGACGAGGTCCGCGTGCCCGGCTTCGAAACCGCCGCCGCGGTCGAGAAGATCGACTCCGGCCACTACCGGGTCTCGCTCGACCGGCCCGGCGCGCGCCTCGATCGGGATTTCGTCTTCTACTATCGCCTCTCCGATCGCCTGCCCGGTCGCGTCGAGGTGATCCCGTATCGGAAATCCAAGGACGTGCCCGGCACCTTCATGATGGTGGTCACCCCGGGCATCGACCTGAAGCCCATCACCCAGGGAGCCGATTACACCTACGTGCTCGACGTTTCCGGCTCGATGCAGGGCAAGATCGCGACCCTCGCCAACGGCGTCACCCGGGCGCTCGGCCAGATGCGCCCCGAGGATCGTTTCCGCCTGGTCACCTTCCACGACCAGGCCGGGCTGCTTCAGGACTGGACCGCGGCGAGCCCCGAGAAGGTCCGTGCCGCCGCCGACCGCCTCGCCCAGCTCCAACCCGGCGGCGGCACCAACATCTACGACGGACTCGAAATCGCGCTCCGAGACCTCGACGCCGACCGCGCCAGCAGCGTCGTGCTCGTCACCGATGGCGTCACCAATCAGGGCATCGTCGAGCCCCGCGCCTTCCACGCCCTGTTGAAGAAGCACGACGTGCGCTTCTTCGGATTTCTCATGGGCAACAACGCCAACTGGCCGCTCATGCGCGTGCTCGGCGACGCCACCGGAGGTTTCTACGCCGGCGTCAGCAACGACGACGACATCGTCGGCCAGATCCTGCTCGCCAAATCGAAGATCGCCCACGAATCGCTCCACGACGCCTCCTTCAAATTCAGCGGAGCGCGGGTCTTCGACACCACCGGCGACGTCCCCCAAAAAATCTACCGTGGCCAGCAACTCGTCATTTTCGGCCGCTACGAGGGTGCCGGACCCGCCAGCGTCACGCTCCAGGCCCGACTCACCGGCGACGACAAAACCTACACCACGAACTTTGATTTCCCCGAGGTCGACACCGACAACCCCGAAATCGAGCGGCTCTGGGCGCTCGCGCAGATCGAGCAGATTCAAACCCGGGAGGCCATCGGCGGCACGCCGCCCTCCGAAGCCAAAGACGCGATCACGCAACTCGGCGTGGCCTACCAGCTCGTCACCGACCATACCGCGATGCTGGTGCTCGACGACCAGAGCTTCGCCCAGCGCGGCATCGAGCGGCGCAACGCCACCCGGACCGCGGCCGAGGCCACCGCTCGCGCCGCCCGCGCCGCGCAGCCGGTCAAGAGCTACCAGGTCGACGCCCAACAGCCGACCTACGGCGGCGCACCCGCTCCCCACGTCAGCCAGGGCGGAGGCGGCGGCGGCGCGCTGACCCGCGATGACCTGATCAAGCTCCTGCTCCTCGCCACCCTTCTCGCGGCCTCGGCCCACAGCCGACGGCGCACCGCCACCTCGACTTGAGCCGCTGGAACGCCGCCCACGCCCTCGCCCCCGACCGGGAGCGAGGGCGTGGCCGCACCCGGCCTCCCTGCCCCGTGAGCCCACGCTTTCTCCGCCCCGGACCCCTCCTCGCCCGACTGCCCTGGCTCACGCTCGCGCTGGCCGCGCTGGCGGTGATCGTCCACGCCAACCCGGCCCTCACCGAGGCGCTCGAGTTCACCCGAGCGGAGTTCGAGGCGGGGCAGTTCTGGCGCATCCTCACCGGGCACCTCACGCATTTCGGCCGGGACCACCTGCTCTGGGATCTGGCGGCCTTGCTGCTGCTCGGCGCCCTCGGCGAAGCGCGCGACCGCCGGCTCTTCATCCGGGTGCTCGCGGTGGCGGCGGTCGCCATCGGCCTGGCGGTCTGGCTCTGGCAGACGCGCTTCGCCAGCTACCGCGGCTTGTCCGGGCTGGATTCGGCCCTGTTTGGCCTCGTCTGCGCCCGCCAGGTTCTGGATGGCATCCGCGCGCGACATGCCTTCTCCACCTGGGTCGGCGGGCTCGCGTTGCTGGGCTTCGTCCTGAAGTGCGCATTCGAACTTCTGGCCGCGGAGACCGTGTTCGCCCACTCCACGCACGACCTACCCTACGAGCCCGTGCCCCTGGCCCATCTCGTCGGGCTGGTCATCGGCATGGCCGGCGGGTTTTTGGCCCGCCGGCCATCCTCCCGCCACTGATCAACGCTCATCGAGACGCACCCGGAAGAAGCGGCGCTGGCCATCCGCGGGCGCGCGGATCTGCCGGGCGAGATCGACCGCGGGCCACAGCGGCGCATTTCCCGGGGCGACCCAGCGGCTCCAATTCGCCAGATCGGTGCTCGTCTCGATCGAGGCGGAGCGATCCGCCGGGTGCAAAAACTCCAGCACGAGGTCGCCGCCCGAGACACCGACCGTGACCGCCAGCGGGTCGGGACCGGCGCTGCGGGGCGGAGTACCGGCGAGAAACTCCAGGCGATTGCTCGCGCCATCGCCGTCGGGATCCGCGCTCGGGGCGGCTTCCGGCAGGGAGGCGGAGGCGAAGCGGCTGGCTTGCCACTCGGCAAAAGTCGGCCGCGCCGGCAGCTGGTCGATGTAGGCCCGCAGCAAGGCCTCGGCGTCCGGATCGAGCTCGTTGCTCGCGAGGGGCGGCATGCGAGGCACTCCCTGCCCGAGGATGCGCCGGAGCAGCATCGAGCGACCGGGATCGCCCGGTGCGAGCAGCCGGTTCGAGGCGTCGCCGGCCGGATTCGAGAGGGTGCCGGTGCGCAGCCGGGTGGCGGCGGTGGAGAGGTGGGCGCGCACGTCGAAATCGCCCAGCCCCGCGCCGCCGGGGGAGTGGCAGGAGACGCAGTTCACCGCGAGGTAGCTGCGGACCCGGTGCTCGAGGCTCTGGGAGCTGTCGCCGAGCGCGGCATGGGCGGGCAGGCCGGACACGACCTGGGGGGTCGGCGCGCTCGACGCGGAGATGTAGCCGGCGGAGACGAGATGGTTGATCTGATCATCCGTAAGGGATCCGTGGATACGCGGACGCTTCAGCTGCCGGGTGTCAAAACCGAGGGCGTGGCCGGCCGCGGGCGCGTGGCAGGCGAGGCACTCGCCGCGGCCGGGGAAGCGCCAGTTCTGGTCGCGGATCAAACCGTTCACGTTGACGGAGTAGGTCGCGTTGGCTCCGCCCTCCGCCACGAGATCCGCCTCGCTTTGGTCCGGGCGCCAGCGGTAGCTCAGACCGTAGACGCCGTAGTTGGTCTTCACCAGCAGCCGGGTCTCGATCCGGCGGGCGGTGGCGGGGTTGCCCCGCGTGGTATCCAGATCGAAGTGCTTCACCCAGACCATGCCGGTGGGAAAGGTCCAGGGCGCGTCGGCGGAAAATCCGATCGCGTGGGTGGACGCGGTGCCCGGCAGCGCGAACCAGCGGCTCTTGCGCGCGTGATCGCTCCAGAAGGGCAGGTTCACGTCGTAGGGCACGACCCCGGGCGCGGGCGTCAGGTTGGCGAGGTTGGAGAAAAGCCCCGTGGCGGAGAGCGTCGCCGGCGGCTGCTGGCCGGTCGTGCCGCTGCGCACGAGCCGGTTGATCACGCCCGTGCTGAATTTGGGCAGCAGCAGGTCGCCATTGCGTGGATCCAAACCGAAGGAGGGGGAGTTCGCCCCGCCGTCGACGAGCGTCCGCCGTGTCCAAACCCCTGCTTCCTCACGCAGGGCAAAAACGCGTCCGGCGACAAAATCGCTGAAGATGTATTGGGCAAAGAGCTCCGGCAGCCGCGGTCCGCGGTAAAGGACGCCGCCGGTGATGCTGGTGCCCACGCTGCGGTCGTATTCGTGGATCGGAGCCAGTCGGGGCACGAGCGGAGCGGCCGGGGCGGGACGACGCGTGGAGGGCCCCAGGACGGTGCCTTCGAAGAAAGGCCAGCCGAGATTCGCGCCCAGCGGAGCGATGTTGATCTCCTCCCGGGCGCCCTGCCCCACATCGGCGATGAAGAAGCGGCCGGTCGGTACATCGAAGGAAAAGCGCCACGGATTCCGCAGGCCGATGTAGCCAAACTCGGTCCGGATCTTTGAAGCCACCAGCATGCCACCGCCAAAGGCCCCGGTGCCGAGGGGCCCGAGGGTGCCGGCGTAGTTGGTCACCACGAGAGGATTGTCCCGGGGCACGGCGTAGCGCGCGCGACCGGTGGCGGGGTCGAGATTGATCGCGGGATGCGCGTTGGGTTCCAGGCTGCCGCCCGGCTGGCCGACGTTTACCCGGTCGACATCAAGCCGGAGGATCGCGGCATAAAAATCGCGGTCCACCCAGCGCGCGTTGTCCAGAGAATCGTTCGAGCCGCCCTCGTCGCCGGTCGAGACGTAGAGATAACCGTCCGGGCCAAACCCGATTCCACCGCCGTTGTGATTCGATGCGTCATCCAACTGGGTGATGAGAGGCGCGTGGGTCGCCGGGGCCGCGAGGTTCGGATTACTCGCCGAGGCCTGCAGCCGAGCGAGGCGCTGATGGCGGGTGCCGTTCACCCGCACCGTGTACGTGATGAAAAAGGTCCGGTTGCTCGCGTAGTTCGGATGAAAGGCGAGGCCGAGCAGGCCGGATTCTCCGTCGGCAAGAAAATTGGTATCCGCGCCCTGGCCGATTCCTGGGATGTCCCGCAGGTCCAGGAACAGCGACGAGGTCGGATTCGGATTGGCCAACGACACGACCTGGATCCGGCCGGCCTTTTCCACGACAAAAAGTCGTCCGCTTTCGCCCGGCGGCGACTCGACCGCAAGGGGCTGGGAAAAGGTCAGGGTGCCGAGCGCGTTCTCCAACTGGTAGCCGTTCGCCGAGGGCAGATCGGCGGGGAGGTTGGGGAGGCTCGGCGCCTGACGCACGAGCTGCGCGCGGGCGTCCAGAGTGACAAAGCAAAGCGCGATCGCGAGGCTACCAAGGATGCGGGAGGGGAGGGGGATTTGCATGGGGTAGGACGGGGAGGGCGAAACGACGAAACTCCGACTTCGCGCGAACGGGCGAGGCTCGCAGCCGGGAACAAAACAGGATGGCAGTCCGGCGGGCCGCGCGAACGGGACGGAATCAAAAGAACCACCAACCGAACAAATTTATCTAGCCGGGTCATTTTCCGTCGATGCGCGGCGCAAACGGCCGGCGTTTTTACCGGTTTATGCAGGAAAATTCCCGTGCCTGTACTCCGGACAAAGAATCGGAAAAACGCGCGGGCCGCCACGGTCGGGCGGAATCTTTGGCCGATCGAACGATTCAAGTATTTGATCGGAATCAACATATCGCGACCGCTCGTTTTGCCCAGCTCGGCAGAGCGTCACCGGCACTCGGCCTGCTAGGCAAAAACGCGATGCACCCCTACTCGTCCTCGATACTTCGTCTCCTCGCCTTGCTGGCCGCCGCCAACCCGGTCGCCGCCGCCTCACTCACCTTTGATTTCCGGGGTGCGCAGGGGCTGGCGCTCGAGACCTCCGCCAGCGTCGCGCTCGGCGGTCTCACTCTCACCACCGCCCTCTTCCCGAGCGGGGTGTTTAACCAGACGACTGCTTCTTTCGGCATCAATGCCGTCGGCGCGGACGAGTCGGCCGAGTTCGACCAAGGGGAAGGCTTCACCTTTTCCTTCGATCAGGATGTCACCCTGACCAGCCTCACCGTCTCGAGTTTCGGCGGCGCCTCGGCCGGCACGCTTAGCGTCCAAGGTGGCGCGACAATCGCGTCCATCAGCTCCACCGGACTGAAGTCGCTCGATTCCTTTTTCGTCTCCAGCGGCACGACTCTCCGCTTCGAAGCGACCGGCAGCTCGGCCTTCTCGCTCGACAACCTGAGTGTCAGCACCGTGCCCGAAGCCAGCACCTACGGCCTGATCCTCGGCCTGACGGCCCTCGTGGCGACGACCCGGCGCCGCCGGCGCCATCGGGCCTGATTTTCCGGCGCTCCCTTGCTAGCGCCCCACTTCCTGCGCGCAGCCCCACTCCGCAAAGGGGTGAAGATTCCGCGGCGGACGGGCCCGACGTTTCGGGACCGTCCAAAGCCTCCGGCGCCCGCTGCCCTGTCGGGCCAATCAACCCGTCCTGCGCCGCAGAATGGGTTTACCTCCCGGACCCGGCCTAGATGTGGATCGCTTCCTTGCTGGTGTCGGCCGCGGCTTCGGCGAGGGCCTCGGAGAGCGTCGGGTGCGCGTGGATCGTCTGGTGCACGTCCTCGATCGTGGCCTCGAGCTCGATCGCGAGGCCGTACTCCGCGATCAACTCCGTGGCGTCGCTTCCAAAAATGTGCGCTCCGTAGATCTCCCCCGTCTTGGCATCGGAGATGACCTTGACGAAACCGTCGCTGTCCGCCGCGGCGACTGCCTTGCCCGAAGCGGTGAAGGGAAACTTGCCGACCTTGTAGTCGAGTTTCTTCTCCTTGGCCGCGCGCTCGGTGAGACCGGTGGACGCGACCTGCGGTTGGCAATAGGTGCAACCGGGGAAGCCGTTGACCCGCTTCGGCTCGCCGTGGCCGAACATGCCGTTGACCGCGTTGACCGCCTCGAAGGTGGCGATGTGGGCCAGCCAAGGCGGACCGATGATGTCACCCGCGGCGTAGATGCCTTTGATCGAGGTCTCGTAGCGCTTGTTCACCTTCACGTAGGTGCGGTCGAGTTCGACCTGCGCCCCTCGTCCCAGCAGACCATCGGTGTTGGCCACGACGCCGATCGCGGAGAGCAGCACCTCCGCCTCGACTTCGGTCTTTTTGTCGCCCTCGACGAGATCGACCTTCACCGAGTCTTTGCCCACGCGGAAGTTTTCGCACTTCGTGTTGAGGTGGGTTTTGATGCCCTGCTTGTCGAAGGAGCGCAACAGGCCCTTGGAGATTTCCTCATCCTCGACCGGAAGGATCTGCGGCAACATCTCGACCAGCGTGACCTTGGTGCCGAGGGCGTTGAAAAAGTAGGCAAACTCAACCCCGATCGCGCCCGCGCCGACGATGATGATCGATTTGGGCTGCGTGCGCGTGGCGAGCACCTCGCGCGAGGTCATGACCCGCACTCCGTCGTACTCGAGCCCGGGGATGCGGCGCATCTTGCAGCCGGTGGCGATGAGGATGTTTTTGGCCTTCAGGAGAGCGCCCTTCTTCTCGCCCTCCGTGATCTCGACCATGCCCGCGGCGGGCACCAAGGCCTTGCCGATGATGTAGTCGACCTTGTTTTTGCGGAAAAGAAACTCGATGCCCTTCGCCATCTGCTTGGCGACATCGCGGGAGCGCTCCATCACGTTGGCGAAATCAAAGGACACCTCCTTGGCGCTCAGCCCGTAAGCCTCCGCCTTCTTCATTTTCACGTACAGCTCCGCGCTCTTCAAAAGCGCCTTCGTCGGGATACAGCCCCAGTTCAGGCACGTGCCGCCGGCCCGCTCCATTTCGATACAGGCGACCTTTTTGCCCAGTTGCCCGGCGCGGATCGCGCCCGCGTAGCCCGCAGGACCGCCGCCGATGACGATGAGGTCGTATTCCGTAGAGTTGTCAGCCATGGTGAGAAAGGAGTCGCTTCGCAGAAAAAACGAGGACGCGCACCGTCAACCGCACTCCTCCGCCCCGCAAGGGGAAATCAGCAAAGCCACGTCGGCGCGCCGCTCCCCCGTCGCGGCATCGCCACTTGGGCCGTGTCCGGGAAACAAAACCCTCGGGCCCCCAGGGAGCAACGCGCAGGAAGGGGGACTCCTCCAAGTACCGGATTAGACATCAATCACGTCCCCGCGCCCCGGCAGCGCCGTGCGCCGCCCCCCTCCCGGCCCGCGGCCGCCTCGGCCACCACCGCCCCCTCCACCCGGCGGCCTCATCAACAAGGTCATGAAGAAATTCGTCAGACCCACGATGACCGCCGCCCAAAACGCCGACCAAAACCCGCCGACCGAAAAACCCTCCACCAAGCGCCCCACCAGCAAAAAGAGCAACGCGTTGATCACCACGAGCCCCAGACCCATCGTGAGCAAAATGAAGGGCAGCGTGAAAAGCACCAGCAAGGGCCGGAGCACCGCGTTGAAAAAACTCAAGAGGACCACCACCACCAACAGCGTCCGACCATCGCGGCACTCCACCCCGGGCACGATCTTCGTCGCCAGCGTCACCCCCAGGGCGAGCACCAGCCAGCGCACGATCAAATCGACGAACGGACGTCTCTTCATCCCGCGCACCTTCCCGCCGTCACCCTCCACCGCAACCCAAAACCTCGCTCCGCTACCCCCGCGCCGCTCCCGCGCTTTACCCCGGAGACCCGCCCACCACACTCGCCTCGTGGACCAATCCCCGCTGACACCCGCCCGTCCCGCTGCCGATCCCGCCCTGCTCCACGCCGTCAGCCGCCTCGCGGCCACCGCCGACAGCCCCCGCGCCGCGATGGAGGACATCCTCCGCCTCGCCATCGCCCACTTTGGCGCCTCCTCCGGCACCGTGTCCCTGCTCAACCCCGACACCGGCAAACTCGAGATCGAGGTCCACCAGGGCATGCCGCCCGACATCGACGAGATCGCGCTCCGCCCCGGCCAGGGCATCACCGGCTGGGTCGCCTTTCACGGCCGCCCCCAGCTCGTCTCGGACGTGCGCGCCGACGCCCGCTACATCCCCGTCCGCCCCGAGGTCCGCTCCGAGATCACCGCCCCCCTCGTGCCCGACAACGGCCAGATCCTCGGCGTCATCAACCTCGACAGCGACCAGGTCGACGGCTTCGGACCCGCCCAACTCGAAGGCCTCGTCGCCCTCGCCGGCGAGTGCACCTGCGTCCTCCTTCGCCTCTGGCAACTGCACCACCTGCGCGGCAAGGCCCGCCAGCTGGAGAACCTCGTCTCCGCCGGCCTCACCCTCGTGACCAAACTCGAGCGCCAGGAACTGCACGACGCCATCACCCGCGACACCCTCGGCCTGCTCCCGGCCCGCGCGTCACTGCTTTTTGAATACATACCCGGCCGCCGCTGCCTTCGCGCCGTGTCCCTCGCCGGCGCCCCCGAGGCCACCCTGCCGGACGGCGACCTGCCGCTCGATTCCTGCCTGCTCGGCGCCACCCTCAGCACCCGCCGCCACCTCGAGTTCATCAACGTCCAGTCCCCCGAGTACATCGACGTCGTGGACCTGCCCCGCCACCCCGCCCTCCGCTCCCTGCTCGCCGTCCCCATGTTCTGGGAAAACGAGGCCGTCGGCGTGCTCTGCGTCTTCACCGACCACCCCCACCGCTTCAACAACGACGAGAAACGCCTCCTCTCCGCCTTTTCCTCGCTCGCCGCCGTCACCCTCCAGAACTCCCGGCTCTACACCCGCGTTTTCCAAAGCGAGGACACCCTCCGCAAAAACGAGCAACTCACCACCCTCGGACTCCTCGCCGCCGAGATCGCCCACGAGATCCGCAATCCCCTCACCGTCATCAAACTGCTCTACGGCTACCTCGGGCTCGACTTCCCGCCCGACGACCCGCGACGCACCGACGTGCGCGTGATCGGCGAAAAACTCGACCAACTCGAGGCCATCGTCTCCCGCGTCCTCCAATTCGCCAAGGCCCCCTCCTCCCTCCACTCCCGCTGGTCCCTCGCCGACATCATCGGCGACACCCTCGTGCTCATCCGCCTGAAACTCGCCCAGAGCAAGATCCGCCTCCGCTTCGATCCGCCGGAAAAACCCCTCCACATCAACGTGCACAAGGGCCAGCTCCAGCAGGTCCTGCTCAACCTCCTGCTCAACTCCACCCAGGCCATGCCCCACGGCGGCGCCATCACCGTGCGCGCCTTCGCCGAGGGCCAGGACGGCTCCCGCCAAGCCGTGATCGACGTCATCGACACCGGCGGCGGCGTGCCCCCCGAGATCGCCGATCACATCTTCGACAGCTTCCTCTCCGGCCGTGCCGACGGCACCGGCCTCGGACTCGCCATCGCCAAACGCATCCTCCTCTCCCATCACGGCGACATCTCCCTCCAGGCCACCGGCCCCGGCGGCACCACCATGCGCCTCCGCCTCCCCCTCGCACCCTGAGCAACCCACCCTCCCCGCCACCGATGAATCCGACTCC